>NZ_JANHZQ010000032.1:0-59073 GCF_041414725.1 Alteromonas sp. DY56-G5
ATGAGCCGTATACGAGGCCCGTATGTACGGTTCTGTGAGAGGGATGAGGCGGTGACGCCTCACCCTACTCGATGTTTTGCCGTACGCCCTATTCATTAAGGTAGCCGCACAGTAAAGCCCATGTAATTGAAAACAATCAGGCGAAAAAAACAGTGCGCAGTCAACTAGGCTGAATAGTTTCGTCCGGGCAAACGGTCTTTTAATCAAATATCTGTGTATTAATGAGTAGGGAATAACATAAGGCGATGGTTATGACGGTTATAAATGAACGGTTAAGCAATGCAAGGTCAGGCATTGGGCTTACAAGGCAGGACAAACAGCGCGGTAGAAAACAAACTGCGTTTTTTTGCTCTATGACAACCACTGCTATTCTATCGCTCTCGGCTTTAGCGCAGCCGTTGTCTCAACCTTCAACTACATCAGACGATGCCGACTTAAGCACCAGTCCTATGGGTTGCCATAACGTTTCGGTGCAAATATTAGGGTCGGGTGGACCTGAATTGGATGACGGCAGAACATCTAGTGCCTATGTGGTTTGGATAAATGACAGCGCCCGCGTGTTGGTAGACGCTGGAAGCGGAAGCAGCGTTCAGTTTGGCGCTGCGGGGGCAACGTTTGAATCGTTAGAAGTTATCTTGCTTTCCCACTTACACACCGATCACTCCGCCGATTTGCCAAGCTTTGTAAAAGGTGGGTATTTCACCGATCGCGAGAAGGATTTAATAATAATGGGGCCAGAGGGCAACGACATTATGCCGTCCACAAACGCCTATGTGTCGTCGTTAATAGGGAAAAACGGCGCGTTTAAGTATCTGTCTTCTTACACCATAGAAGGCCAAGATGACTATGCGATATCCACAAAAAGCATCGGGGCCACAACCTTTGAACAACCGTTTAAACGTAATGTAAACGATAGCGTCAGTGTTGAGGCAATGACGGTGAACCACGGGCCTATTCCAGCATTAGCGTGGAAGGTCAAGGCCAATGGCTGCGAGGCGGTATTTTCAGGCGATACCAATGATAAACAAGGAAACCTTGCTCGTTTTGCTAAAAACGCAGACCTTTTGGTGCTACACAACGCCATTGGTGATGACGCGGGTCAGGTTGCTAAGAACTTGCATATGACGCCGACTCAGATTATCGACATTGCCGCGCAGTCAAACGCTAAGCAAATAGTGTTGTCTCATATTATGAAGCGTAGCGAACCGGGCCTTGATGCACTTACTGAGGCGATTACTGTTGTAGCTGAAGGTCGAGTATATGCCGCTGAAGATTTAATGAACATTACCCTGTCTGAACAGGAGTAAAGTAAGCGTAAACCGTTTGCGATACACGGTTTACGCTTTTATAGAGGTTCTCTAACTATTATTGAGGGGCAAAAGGCAGTGGAATAGGCGTACCGTTCACACTGGCTTCGCCATCTTTTAGTGTTAGCTTTGTCTCGTAACCTTTCTCGGTTTCTTTTATTAAGCCTTGTTGAGCAAAGGTACTTAGCATCATAGGTGTCTGTTGTTCTACAGCGGCTTGAAGCTCTTCAGCCGTCATATTTTGTGCTTGTGGCGTCGCCATTAGTTGGCCCATCATATAACCAGATGCCATACTCTGTGCAAGCGCTTTATCGGCGGTGATTTGTGCATCAGCCAGTAAATGCGTGACCCAATAAGCGGCGTCTTCCAACGTACCGGGAAGTGCATCTATACCCACTAATTTCGTGTTTGCGTAAGCGTTAAACGACCCTTCAGGCAACGTTGCTTTCAGCTTCGTTATATTAATCTCTGGCTCAGCTTTAAGCTGTGTTAGCAAGTTAGCTTCAATAAACTCCATCATTTTGGCTGGCACTTCTTCAGAAGGCACCAATAATGAATTGTTGCTAAAATCTTGATAGGCCTTAATGAAGTCGATATCTAAGTTATTGATGGCAACGCCTAATACCATGTCTGTAGCATCAAGCTCAGGGCCCACGGCTTTGTCGACAGCGTATTCTACGTAGACATTGGCGGTGTTATTGTCTTCGTCAATCTTGACATCGGTAGCAAAAGCTAGGTTCTCAATCTTAACTGTCGCACCTGGCTCAATGTTAGAAATTTCTATGCTTTCAATACGCGCCTTACCAGTAGATTCAAATAAGTCACCTTTGAACGCCGCTACCATATCGCCATCATAGCTCATATCCATAGACAGATTTTTCATCTCTAAGGAAAATTCATCTGCACTTATGCTTAGCGATTCACCCGACGACGTATACAAAGTTTGGTCACCATCAGGCTCAGCTTCACCCGCATAACCAGAGAAAAGCAGTGTGAACCCCTCTTCTTCGGCCGTCGCGCTAAGCGCTGGAATAACGTCTGCGTAGCTTAGTCCACCAAACAAACCAACCACGCCTTCGTTGCGATAAATTGGCTGTTGGCCATCCCACTGAACGTATTCTCTTAACTTATTTCCATCAATAGAGACCGTATAGTGAACGCGGCCTAATCCTAAGCCATCGCCAAAGTACACCGGTCCGTGATGAGCTACTAGCGTAGCGGTAATGCTAGGGTTTTCTTCCATTGGTATATCAGTGGAGTCAACATTCTGTGCATTAATTAGCGCTTGAAAATCGACAGCAAGCTTGATTTCTGCTGTTGTCGAAAACCAGCCTTTGTCATACGAAAGTACCTCGGCAGAATAAACGGCTTGTTGGTTAATTTCGTTTACGGCGGCGTTAACATTTTCGTGAACGCTAGTGCCAATAAAATAAGGGGCAACGCCAAGTGCAACCAAAGTTACGCCCGCGCCAGCTAGAAGAGGTTTGTTCATGATTACAATCCTTTGTTAAAAAGTGTTCCCAGTTCCTCTGGCCACAAATGTAGAGTACGCTGGTGACCTAGAAATTCTACGCATAGGTTGTGCTATGCATCACAGCTTAATCGCAATATAGCCGCTACTATCCGGCGCACCAAACAAGCGTGCGGCCTGATGGACTTCTTGCGGTAAGCTGTCGTCAGGCTTAAATT
The DNA here is from genome assembly GCF_041414725.1 of Alteromonas sp. DY56-G5. Taxonomy (NCBI): domain Bacteria; kingdom Pseudomonadati; phylum Pseudomonadota; class Gammaproteobacteria; order Alteromonadales; family Alteromonadaceae; genus Alteromonas; species Alteromonas sp. DY56-G5. The sequence continues at coordinate 2,997 of NZ_JANHZQ010000032.1, forward strand.
TACCACTTACTCGAATATTTTTCATCGTAGTAGGGATAACCGCATCCATCGACAAGCTTAGTAAGTTAGGCTCGCTTACTAGTATTCCAATGTCATCGCCTTCACAACGCAGCTTTGCGGAATAAGTGCCAAAATCAATAGGACCCTGTGTACCGGCAACCGTCGCGTTTAGCCAATCTCCGGTGCCGTTTAGCGATTGACACGCAGGCCCAAACGTTAAGTCACTGAGCGACACTTTAAAGCGCCCACCAGCATTTACTGGCAGCGGAAGGCGAACTTGTGCAAGCACGCGGTCTACCGGTAAATACAGCGTGAAGTTTTCGGTATTTACACTGTTTTGGCTGAAAAGTCCCGTGGTAATAGGCCCTTCAAATGCAATGTCGTTTTTATCGCTAATATTACCTGCTTTAAGGTTTAATTTAATTTTACCTATCAACATATGTAAGGGGCTAAGCTCCCATTTTACATTGTTGATGGGCAGGCCATTAACCACTACAGTTTGCGCCTTGCCTGAAAACAAGGTGCCGCTCACACCACTAACGGCAACATTGCTAGGTAACGCAATACGGCCAATAACGTGAACAGCAGGCATGTAAGCAATGGCAAACAATAAGAAGGCAATAATGCCGCCTATAATCCAACTAACTTTCGACTTCATGCTTTACCTAATTGTAATCGGCGAATTTTGATATAGCCTGGCGCATCGGCCTCGGCAATATCCGCTTGAAGAATAATCACGCCCATATTTTCCATGGCTTTGAGCCATTCTAAAACACTGTTAAACGGCGCCTGATCAACCCACACCTGAAGCTCGTCGCCTTGTGGCTGCATACGAGATATAGCAATGTCGTGCTGAGCAGTAGTGCGGTTTACCGCTTGCGGTAACGAGCCAGAGAATGTTCGTTTACCCCCGCTGCTGCGGCGCAATTGCTGTGCTCTTGCTGCACTGTCTTTTACCCAAACCAACAAGGATTGCTGATTGTCGAGAAGCTGTTTCTGTTTATCTAAAGCAGCATTAAGCGGCGACCATACAGCAAAATAAAATAGCGCAATTATTAATAGCACAGCTGAAACCAGTACTAACTTTTGTTCGCGCTCGGTCAGCGCTTTGTACTTTTCTAAGAGTGCATTCATGAGGTACTCCTTACTGATACTGTACCTACAACGCCATTGTCACGATTATTTATGGCCCCTTGTTCAACCACAAAGCCTGCGCTTTCTGCTGTACGTTTAAACTGCTCTAGCGCTTCAAAGTTTTTACCTTGCGCCTGAATGCGAATCTCAGTGCGGGTTGCATCGAAGCGCAGTGTTTGCGGTTTTACATCAGTGGCTGAAAAAGCTGGAGCGAGCTGATCTAGCATTATTAGCATAGAGGCACTGCCACCGCCTTGTTCTAACTTGGCAAGCTCGCTTTGTAGCTTCAATCGCACGTTGCGATAGGTACCAATATTGGGGAAACCCGCTTTAACAGCGGTATTAATCTCACTGCTTAACGCCTGATTTTGGGCTTTAAGCTGGTAAAGAGAAAATCCTTTGTCGATAAGGCTGGTGCATAGCGCTAACACTGCTAATACTGCAGCAACACGCCACTGATTCAGAACACCGCTGCGCTTGCGCTTTACCTTGTAATCGCCTTGGCATAGGTTAAAGCTGCTTTGCATCGCCTCTTTTGCCAATACTTGCATAGGCAGCTCTAAGGGTGCCTGCGCTTCCTCAATATTTGGCAAAGTGCTTAAATCGATACCCGCATAATTGGTAATGGTTATCGGGCTTTCTTGTTGTGCTGTAAAATGGACAAGAGTTGGCAGTAACCATGTTGCCTCGCCCTGCACGCCTTTGAATGTGTCTTGTCGAACGAGAAGCTGTTCACCTAACGTAAGCACTGACCAACCGTTTTCGGTGACTGGCACTGCGAGTACATCAGGAATAATGGTGTCGCAGAATAACCCTGCTTCGCTAAGCCAGGACTGCCACAGCTCCATCTTTTCATGGCTAACTACTGCAACGGCCTGCTCATCGCCTCGCTTAGGGCCGATCGCAAAAAACTGCTGGCTAATGTCAGTGGCAAGCTCGTCTTCTAGCATAAACGGGACGGCAGAAATGATCTTGCGGCCAGCTTTAGGCGGCAGCTCAACCCATTTGAGTAAAATTTCGCTGCTAGGCGCTAAGGCAATAACACTTCGTTGTCCCGCGCGTTCGGTCAGCGAAGATAAGGCTTCTGCATTAGGCAGCTCGCCCGATGCAATAATTTCATCTTCGGTTCGCGAATAAACGAGCCAGCTAATTGGGTCTGTATGGTTGGCGCCTAAACGCACCAAGAGTTGTTCCATCAATAGGTTCCCCCAAACTCGCGATTCACGATGCTAACGCCGGTATCGGCATTAACGTGAAACACGGTGGAAAGCTTAAAGGTTGCTTTGTTGTATTGTGTTTTTGTATGCAACATAAAATATTCAGTTTTAACCGAAAACCAATCTTGTCGAGTGCTTGTTAAATTAAGCGCTTGAATAGAGGGCTCGCTTAAAAATGCATTGGTATCGTCCCAGCCGTTTTGCGGGCGACTGCTAATCAAACTTGCAGCCTGCTGAATGTCTAACCCCGTTAGGCCTGCAAGTAATGGTGCATCTTCTTCTTCTAATGTGTTGACGTTAATTTTCAACTCATTGTAATCCGGGATCACGCAAACTAATGGCAGTAATGCGTCTAGCCACTGTGGTGATACACCGTTAATAATACGCAATTCACTTTTTGATGCCAGTGGTCCGTTAGCTGCTAGGTAAGGAAACTCTCTGGACTCGTATTCGCTGTCTTCTGCACCGTAAGGGCGCATTCTGTCATCTTCGTCGACCCAGTCGGCTAAACTGTCGCGTAAGGTATCTGCGGTGTAGTTGTCTAGTCCGTCAACGCTAAGTGATAGCAACATAGTGTGAAAAGCGTCCATGGCTTCCGTGGTGTTACTCGCTCCACTGCTGCCATTACCGCTGTTACTGCCCGCGCCTCCTGCACTGCCAGACGTAATCGCGTTTAAATTAAAACACGCTTGCAAATCGTCTAAGTTAGCGGTTAAACCACCGTTTTCTAACGGATAGCTGAATTCCTGCGCCCAAGCCTGGTCTATGGAGATAACGTCCGGGCTCTCTTCTATTAAAGACTGTATAGATTTTCGAGCGAATGCCTCGGCTCCCATGGCGTACCAATAAGCCTGATTATTGTCTTTTAAGTTCATCGTACGCTGCACCTGAAGCTGCAAGCGTGTACCCATTTCTGTGGCTAATACCGCAACCAAGGCTACTATCATGAGCACAATCATTAATGCCACGCCTTGCTGCTTAGCGGGTGGAGTAATCGACTTGCGCTGAGTACTCTTGATTGTCATGACGATTCACCCGTAGTTAAGGTAAATTCTCTGCGTATTTTTCCGAAGTCTTTACTGACAAACTCAATGGCCACCGCGCGCGGTAGTGCAGCCCCCTTATAACTTTCGCTCCACGACAGGTCTTCGTCTTCATCTAAGGCACTACTGTTAGCGGTGGCAAGAAATTCAATTTTTAAGCTTTCTACATCCTCTAACAGCACACGGACTTTGGGCTCGTAGCCTATGACGTTATCCACATAGTTGCTGTAAAGGCGCTCCAGTTTGTTTTCTTTGAGTCTATAGGCGACAAACTGTAGGGTACTTCGTGGCAACATTAACTGAGGGTTGTGCCACCCTCCGCGTACAAAACCAATGCCGTCATCGTCACTGTCGTCGGTTTCACCGCCAGACATGACCACGTCTTGCTTTTCGCCGTTAACCCTTGCTGCGCGAGGCACGGCTTGCTGAAGGTCTCGCTCAATCGTGATCATGGCACGCTGCAATAATTGAAGTTTTGCAAAACGCTCTTCTGAAATATCATTGCTGTCGATAACTGTGGTAAGTAGACCTGTGGATGCAAGCCCAATTAGGGTGAATATGGCCATAGCAATCAGTATTTCGATAAGCGTGAATCCGCGCTGCATGCTAATTTCCCGCCGTCGGTTTAGCAACGAAAGTGGTTACTGATGTAACTGAACTGCCGTAGCTTTCGTCTTCACCCACCGAAACGGTTACCGATCGCAAGTCGTTGTCGTTGGTTTTTGTCACCGTTTGCTGCCAGTACCACGTGCGATCGGCCATCTCCATCGTGCCTTTTAAATTGTTCTTGGGCGGCCACGTGGTATCTAATTGAAGCTGGTTTAAGCGATTGCTTGCCACCCAGTTGGCAAAGGTGACAGATTCTATTTGCCCAACGCTTGATAAATGCTCGCCTGCAGCTTTAAGCACTGCTGTACCGGTTAGCGCAAAAATAAGCAGGGCGACCATAACCTCCAGTAGCGTCAAGCCACTTTGCTGGCGTGGCGTGACAGGTGCAACGTTCTTTGTCGATGCATCAACGTTGAACGCACTCATAGTGGTCTCTCCAGAGGCCCTTCAAGCACTAAAGGCGGAAGATCTTGGTTTTGCAGACTGTAATAGACGGGGTTGTCGCCGTCATCACCTTCGTAATTAAACGACAAGGTAAAAGGCGTAATTTCGCCACTCGACATTATAAGCACTTGAGGCGGAGGCAGCTTTTTCTCTTCTTCGTTACCTATTTCAACCCCTTCATCAGAAACACTTAAATTCTCGTCGAATAGTTCCCTGTCAAAGAGCCTGTCTTCAACATCCCATGGTAAGTCGTCTAAATTTAAAGTGAAGGTGAAAGGCTCAGGTAACGTATAAGGCTCGTAGGTTTTTTCGCCTTCGATACGCTGCCACTCATCATCGTCGTCTAAGTAGACAAAGTAGTATTCATTTTTATCGGCTTCAAACCGCACACCAAGCTGTTGTTGATTTAACACCGCAAAATCGCTGGCCATATCAACAATCACCTGCAGGCGTTGCGCTTGGGTTTTTAGCAGGTCAGATTTACTCGCACCGAATGCGTTAAACATAACGTAACCCGCCGCCAATCCCATAAGCAGCAGTACCAGCATGACTTCTAATAGGGTAAAGCCTGCTTTTTTCAAAGATGTACTGCCGCGGTTGCGCATAAAGGTTAGTTCAGGTATTCGTTAATGTTCCAGTTACCAATGTCATCATCAGTACCCGGTTCGCCGTCTGGACCATTAGAAAAAATATCAACTACGCCAAGTTCTCCCGGGCTAATTAGTGCATATGGATTGCCCCACGGATCTTCAGGCAGGCGTTTAATGAAACCACCTTCAGGGTAATTACGAGGAATCGGGTCGATAGTCGGCGCGGTAACTAGCGCTTCTAGTCCCTGTTCTGTGGTTGGAAAGCGGTTGTTACGCAGCTTGTACATCTCAAGCGCACTTTCCATTTGCTGGATGTCTACCGCCGCCTTTTTAAGCTGCGCTTCTTCTTGGTTACCCAAGATTTGCGGTGCCACCATAGACGCCATAATACCGATGATTAGAAGTACGACCATGACTTCAATCAAACTGAAACCAGAACTGCGATTAAGTGTTTTCATTAAATATTCACCATGTTGTTCAATGCTAAAATTGGTTGCAATATTGCCATAACGATAAACAGGACAATGCCTGCCATCGATACAATAAGTAAGGGTTCAAATACCTTAAGTGAGACACCAATAAGCGCTTCAAATTCCCTATCTTGATTATCTGCGGCGCGAGCTAGCATTTGCTGTAACTCCCCCGATTTTTCACCAGACGCAATCATATGCATCATCATTGGTGGAAACATTTTTGTGTTATCCAGCGCAGCCCGAAGGCTGCTGCCTTCTTTAACGTTAATGGCTGCATCTGCCACTTGGTTTTTAATATGCTGATTTTCTAGCACATCACCTGAAATACGCATAGCTTCTAGTAGTGGAACCGCACTGGCACTTAAAATACTTAAGGTACGTGCAAAACGCGCGGTATTGAGCCCGCGAGACACCCGGCCAATTAACGGCAAGGTTAACAGCGCTCTGTGGTAGCGTAGCTTCATGTGCTTTTGCTGCAGCACGCGCTGAATAATGACAACAAGCACGGCAATACCAATAAGCATAAATAAGCCGTAATTTTGCAGCCAGGTACTTATAGAAATAAGAAACTGTGTTATTCCCGGCAGGTCTTGACCCATGTGGTCGAACTGCCCAACAATTTTAGGTACAACCACTGTTAACAATAGCAACACGATACCCATTGCAAAGAACAGCATTAGCGATGGGTAAATCATCGCTTGTGTAATTTGGCTGCGGGTTTGTTGTCTGCGCTCTGTGTAGTCAGCAAGGCGGTTAAGCACGGTATCAAGGTGACCTGATTTTTCACCAGCTGCAACCATCGCACGGTATAGCTCGTCGAACACACTTGGAAATTGACCCAATGCATCGGCAAGTCCATGTCCTTCCACGACTTTACTGCGTACTGCCATCATCATGTTTTTCTGACGAGGCTTTTCACACTGTTCAGCGACGGCAAGCAGTGCTTCTTCAACGGGAAGGGCCGATTCTACAAGGGTGGCGAGCTGACGCGTGAGTAGCGCTAAGTCTGATGCTGAAATACGGGGTTTAAATAAAGAAAACGACAGGCCTTTGCCTTCGCTTTGTGCGCGCTCTGCGACCTGCTCTACTTCTAAGGGAATTAAACCTTTTTCGCGCAGCTGTTGGCGAACCTGGCGTGCGTTATCACCTTCAAGTACGCCATTTGTATTTTTACCGCGGGCATTAACCGCCTTAAAAGCGAATGCCGCCATTTAGTCTTCCCTCGTAACTCGAAGCACTTCTTCAAGTGAGGTAGCGCCCGCCAGCACTTTACTACAGCCGTCTTCACGAATGCTTGGTGTCGTCTTTCTGATGTAGCGTTCAATGGCTTGCTCACCTACACCTTCGTGCATCATCTCGCGCACTTTTTCATCTACCAACAATAGTTCGTGAATACCGGTACGACCGCGATATCCGGTTTGATTACACGCGGCGCAGCCATGGGGCTTGTAGATGGTGGTCTCGCTTGTGGCGTTTTGCCCTAATACTTCAAGCTCAGAAGCGTCAGGCGTATGTGGCTTTTTGCAATCTGGGCACAGGGTACGAACGAGCCGCTGTGACAAGACGGCCAATAAGCTCGAAGACAGCAGAAATGGCTCAATACCCATGTCTTCTAAACGGGTGATCGCGCCCGCTGCCGTATTGGTATGCAGAGTAGAGAGTACTAAGTGACCGGTTAAACTGGCTTGAACAGCAATTTGCGCCGTTTCGATATCACGAATCTCACCCACCATCACTACATCGGGGTCTTGACGCAAAATAGCGCGAAGGCCTCTGGCAAAAGTCATATCTACACGGGGATTAACCTGTGTTTGTCCGATGCCCGGAAGATCGAACTCAATAGGATCTTCAACGGTTAAAATGTTTCTGTCTCGCGAGTTTATCTCGGTTAACCCTGCATACAAGGTGGTACTTTTACCCGAGCCCGTTGGGCCGGTAACCAAAATAATGCCGTGAGGTTTTCGAATAAGAGACGAAAAGTGATTACGGTTTTGCAGCGTCATGCCTAAATCTTCTAGATTTAAGCGCGCATTGTTTTTATCCAGTAGACGCAATACCACACGCTCGCCGTGGCTTGAAGGCATGGTCGAAACACGCACGTCTACTGCTCGCCCAGCAATACGCAATGTAATACGGCCATCTTGAGGCACGCGTTTCTCGGCGATATCTAACTTCGCCATAACTTTAATACGCGATACCAGCATGGAAGAAAGTTTGCGATTCGGGCGCAAAATTTCGCGTAACACGCCGTCTACCCTGAAGCGAACCACAAGCTGGTTTTCAAAGGTTTCAATGTGAATATCTGATGCACCTTCTTTAATCGCCTCGCCCAACATGGCGTTGATAAGCTTAATAATAGGCGCATCGTCTTCACTGTCTAACAGGTCTTCAGTGTCAGGCAAGTCTTCAGCAAGAGCGAACAAATCACTCTCGTTGCCAAGGTCTTCCATTAGCTGTTTAGCCGCAGAGCTATCGCGTTGAAACGCACTGGTAAGCAGGCTTTCAAATTCATTGGCAGGAATAGTTTTCGGCACAAAGGGCTCGCCGTAGAAACGTCGCACTTCAGCGAATACATCAAACGGCGTATTCTCTGTAAAATACAAAACCGCAGGGGTTTCATTGGTTTCCAGCAATACCTGATTGCGCTTCGCAAAGCTAAAAGAAAGCTGTCTTGAACCGGCCTCCTCTTCAGGCAAACCTGCGTCTTTACCCATGGCTTCTAAGGCTTCTTCTTGCGCCTCTAATGCCTGAGTAATTTGTTCGTCCTGCCCTGCCATGCTAGTCGTTACCTTCTTCTTGTTTCTGCTTCTCTTTCTCAGAAAGGTACTCTTCGAATGAAGGTGGCAACGCTAGCGCATCATCCCATTGTGGAATAGTCGGGGTTTCTTCGTAAGGCATTAGCGATACACCTTCTTGCTGGCGTTTTAGCTGCAGTGCACGAATGTAATTGTATTTGCGATGGCTGATTGTGTTCATGGTTGCACCGTCACGGACAATGGTCGGTTTCAAGAACACCATCAAGTTACGCTTACGCTTGCTTGTAGACGTCGTCTTGAAAAGATGACCAAGAACAGGGATATCGCCTAAAAGTGGCACTTTAGACACACTTTCTTGTACGTCTTCGTCAATCAAGCCGCCTAGTACGATAGTACCACCATCGTCAACAATCACTGTGGTTTTGATTTCGCGCTTGTTGATAGAGATGTCTACTGATGTCGCACCGCTAACGCTAGACACTTCTTGTTCAATAAGAAGCTGAACGGCATCGCCTTCGTTAATTTGCGGCGTAACTTTAAGTTTAATGCCCACTTCTTGACGATCCACCGTTTGGAACGGGTTAGAGTTGTTCGAGCCGGTTGTCGTACCGGTAATAATCGGTACTTCCTGACCCACAATGAAAAACGCTTCTTCGTTATCCATGGTAGTTAGGTGAGGTGTGGCAAGAATATTTGAATTGGTATCAGTGCTTACCGCCTGTACCACTGCGCCCCAGCCATTTTCGATAACGCCAGCAATCAGGCCGTTTGCACCGCCAAGTAAGCTTGCAAGAGCAGTGAAGTCGCCTTCTATCGTGTCCGTTGTTTCTACCACTTCACCGTTGGCAGTGATGTTGGTTTGCGTGGTCTCTCTATCTTCGGCCTGTCGTAGTGCCACAGCTAATGAACCGACGCCTATAACACCATTATTGAACTGTGTACCACCGCCCTCTTCTGACACCCATTGCACACCTAATGTGTTGCCGTCGCCTTCAAAAACTTCAACGATAATGGCTTCAACTTGTACCTGTGCACGGCGAATATCCAGTTGACGCACCACTTCTTCTAGCGAGCGCATCATGTCTGGCTCTGCAGTTATAACAATGGCATTAGAATCTTCGTGCGCATCAATGCTGATTTCACGGTTAGAGCCAGCTCGACGTGACGTAGTGCCACCACCTTGCTCTTCAGCTTGAATGCTTGCAGATACGCCCTGCAATACTTTTACTAAATCTTCCGCTTTAGCGTAGTTAAGAAACAGCACGCGGGTATTGCCGTTTGACTCAAGCTCTTGGTCCATGCGCTGAATAAGGTTAATAAGACGCTGACGCGCTTTAATATCACCGCTTACAATAACTGAGTTAGTTCTGTCGTCTGCCACTACGCGAGGCTCAGACTTAGTACCAGTATTGGCTTTACCTTGTGACTTATTAATACTGTCAATAATGCGCACCATTTCTGATGCTGACGCATAGCGAAGTTTAACGATTTCTACTTCTTCGTCACCGGCACGGTCCACGCGCTCGATAATTTCTACTAGTCGGTTAACTACCGCAGCACGGCCGGTTAGCATCATTACGTTCGATGGGTCGTGGCTAACCACGTTACCGCCGCCCGCCTGGTCATTTAGCTGACGTAAAATAGGTGCAAGTTCGCGCACCGGTACGTTATAAACAGGCACAACGCGAGTGATCATTTCATCGCCGTCGCGATTAGCGCCTTCAACAACAGGAATATTGGATGTTTTAGCGTCTTTCGAGCGAACCACTTTCAAAATACCGCTAGGCATTTCTACAACGGCGAAGTCATACACTTGTAGTACGTTTAGGAAAAACTGGTAGTACTGATCTTCATCGAGCATGTCATAGCTGCGTACGCTTATTTTTCCACGTACGTTAGGGTCGACAATAATGGTGCGCTCAAGATTTTTACCAACAATATTAATAAACTCGTTGATGTCAGTATCTTTGAAATTAGGCATGTACTCAGCGGCCGTCACCGAGAAACACAGAAGCGCTGTACACATGGCTGTGCTCAAGCGAGATAATAGTTTTTGGCTAGTGCGCCTTTTCATTCTAACTTCCTTCATTTCCTAACTTGTCGATGACCGAATTGCTTTATTTGTTATTTTGCTTACCTAGCGACAATATAGCGCTGCTACCGTTAGTGGTATTAAGACTCGGGTAAATCTAGGTATAGCGTAGTTAAACTGCCATCTCGAATAATCGTTAATTCTATAGTTTGTGCGTTGCGTAGCTCAGACAGCGCCTCTTGCGATTGCTGCAAGTCGGTAAGGTCTAGCCCGTTAATCTGTGTAATAACATCACCAGCCTGAAGCCCTGCCGATTTAAATAATTCAGGCTCTTTGCCAGGGCTCACCTGGTAGCCGATAAGCTGGCCTTCTTCAGTTTTTGGCGATATTGAAATAAAGTCTGTGAAGTTGGCTGGACGCTCTCGCAGTGCTGCAGTTGCCTCTAATGCTTCGTCGCTAAGCTCAACGGTGTCTTCTTCTAATTCTTCTGGCTCAGGTCGATTTCTTGCCTGCATTTCACGGCGACGATTAGCTTCGTCGTAGTCAATTCCGTCAAGCATCAGGGTTTCGTTTCTCACCCCGTTCTTAATAATAACGCGATCGTTGTACACTTTTTGCAACGTGGCATTGGTGCCTTCAATCTTCTCACCTAAGCCATAAACCGCTTGGCTGCCGCGATTTTCAATAATAGCGGTACCCGCTTCCTGCTCTGAACTGGCCACAACGCCCGTCAGGGTTAGGTTTAAGCGCGTTTCTGGTGCGTCGGTAACCTCGGCGACCGGTTCAGCAGGTTTGGCCGCAGCATTACCAAATAAATTCAGCTGTTGTATTTTTGCGATGTTGACCCCATTTTGGCCTGACGACGAAGAAATAACCGGAGCACGGCTTACTGTGGGTGTCGCAGATAGTTGAGGTTCGGGTATAATTCGCCACACGAGTTTGGCAGCAAATGCAATTAAATACAGGCTGAGCAGAACCACTACGATGGTATGTAGCTGTTTTTGATGCTGGTTCAGATAAACAACCAGAGATTGTGGGTTGGGTTTATTGAATGTCATGCTGCCACTGATGGTACTGCTTTATTATAATCTAGTGAATTTTTGGTTAACCGCGCTTTAGCAAACCCATAATAGCCTAGTAAAGGTGAGGGTCACAACACTAAAGCCACACCATTACGAAAATATTACATGAGCCAATCGGATAGCAACAATACAACACAAAATGTCAGGCTGGACAAGTGGCTATGGGCTGCAAGGTTCTTTAAGACCCGCGCAATAGCAAGAGACATGGTGCAGTCGGGAAAAGTCCAGTACAACGGGCAAAGAGCCAAACCTGGTAAGCATGTAGAGCTTGGCGCCATGATTAAAGTTCCCTCAGGATGGGATAATCGTGAAATTAAGGTGCTAGGCTTAAGTGACAAGCGTTTGAGCGCGCCTTTGGCGCAGGCGCTTTTTGAAGAGACGATTGAAAGTGTAACAAAACGTGAAGAAAACCAAACGGCGCGCAAAATGAACGCCTTTCACAGCCCTAAACCAGATCATAGACCTGATAAAAAGCAGCGACGACAGATTATTAAATTTAAGCAGCAATAATGAGCTGCTCAACAGGATTAGTTATGAGCGATTTCGATAAATTACACCGCTTCTTATTTACCCAAGCTAACGTTCGTGGCGAATTGGTTCGCCTTGATGAAAGCTTAAATCAAATTGTGCACAGCTATGAATACCCTGTGCAAATTCAAACATTGCTAAGTGAAATGGCGGCAGCGACGTCATTGTTAACGGCAACGCTTAAGTTTAAAGGTGAAATTTCTCTTCAAATTCAAAGCAAAGGCCCAGTAAGTTACGCGGTGTTAAACGCCACTCACGAACAAACGCTTCGCGGTGTGGCGCGCTGGGACGAGACATTAGAAACATTGCCAGAAACGTTTTCAGAGTTATTGTCTCAAGCGGTATTGGTCATTACTATCACACCTGATGAAGGCGAGCGTTATCAAGGCGTTGTTGCATTAGATAAGCCTTCTCTAGCCGAATGTATTGAAGGCTACTTTGCTCAGTCAGAGCAGCTAGCGACCAGCGTGCACCTAATGACTGACATGAGCGACCCTAAAAACGCGAAAGCGTCGGGAGTGTTACTTCAGGTCTTACCGACTGATGCTAGCGCTACTGATGTGTCGCAAGCCAATGAGTTTGCTCATATCTCTAAACTTACTCAAACGTTGACCAAAGAAGAGATGTTTACGTTGTCGGTTGAAGACATTTTATATCGTCTTTACCACCAAGAAGACGTGGAAGTGTATCCCGCGAAGGACGTAACCTTTGCCTGCTCATGCTCAAAGGAGCGCAGCGCTGAAGCACTTCGTCACGTTGAGAAGTCTGAGCTTCACGCAATTATTGCTGAAGAAGGGGCGATCAAAATGAACTGCCAGTATTGTCATACTGAATATCGCTTCGATAGTATCGACGTAGAGGCTATTCACAGCGGCAACTTCGACGCACCGTCTTCAAATCAGTAACTACTTGTTTACTGCTGTGTTAAAGCACCTTCTTTCGAAGGTGCTTTTTTGTTTCTGAATCTCTCACCGTCTAGATAGGTTCATTTTCCCAACACTTCACTTGTGGTTAAAAAATGCCCAGTAGTAAGTGTTTAACTTTCCTACATCATCCTATTTTCCTTTTCTTCCTGTCGTGGTGAAAATTTTCACCTTCACTTTCTAAAAAAAATTGTCATTTTTTATTTTGAAATTCATCGATCAATATAGGTTTTCTACGCCCTATTTTTGCATTTATATCCAAGGAAAAGGCTTTCCTTGTAATTAATTTACAATATTTATGAAATTAACATATGAGAAATAGTGAGTATGTGTTTTATAAATGCGCGCTAGGCCTTGTTTACATTACACTCGAAGAGGTGATACTTTTTTGAAAGTGCTTTTGAAAAATTACATATAGGGTAACAGCCATGACCGCAGCAGCCTCAATTCAAACGGATCTGAAAGTAACGCCACTCACCGACCTGCCAAATGCAGAACTTATCGAGCGCGCCGTCAAGCGCGGCGAAGGTGTCCTTGACAAAAACGGGGCGCTTGTCGTTGAGACCGGAAAACGAACCGGTCGCTCTCCAAATGATAGATTTATCGTTAAAGAGTCAACAACCGAAAATGACATCGATTGGGGCAAGGTGAACAAGCCTTTTGACGCTGACAAATTTGATGCGCTGTGGGACCGCGTTGAAGCCTACCTGTCTACCCAAGAACACTTTCTTTCACACCTTCAAGTGGGCTCCGATCCTGAACATGCTTTGTCGCTTGAAGTAAGAACGCAAACCGCGTGGCAGCACGTTTTTGCCCGCAACCTTTTTATTATTCCTGAACAATGGAATGTTAAAGGCGACCAGCCTTGGCAAATCTTAAACGTACCTGGTTTCACTTGTGAGCCAGAGCGTGACGGCACAAACAGTGATGGCACAGTTATCATCAACTTCGCGAAAAAACGCGTATTGCTTGCGGGCATGCGTTACGCGGGTGAAATGAAAAAAGCCATGTTCTCAGTGCAAAACTTCCTGCTTCCGGCAAAAGACGTGCTACCTATGCACTGTTCTGCCAACGTGGGTGAAGAAGGCGACGTGACTCTGTTTTTCGGTCTTTCAGGCACAGGTAAAACCACGCTTTCAGCCGATCCTAAGCGCTTCTTGATTGGTGACGACGAGCACGGCTGGGCACCAGGTAGCGTTTTTAATATTGAAGGCGGTTGCTACGCTAAATGTATCGACCTATCTCAAAAGAACGAGCCAGTAATTTGGAATGCTATCAAGTTTGGTACCATCCTAGAAAACGTAGTGCTTGATGAAACACGCACGCCAGATTATACCGACACGTCGTTAACCCAAAACTCACGTGCGGCCTATCCGCTTTCACACATTGAAAAGCGCGTTGCTGAAAACCGAGGCGGCGAACCTCGCTCGGTTGTATTTTTGACCTGTGACGTAAGTGGCGTGTTGCCTCCTGTTTCAGTGTTAAGTGAAGAAGCTGCGGCGTATCACTTCCTAAGCGGTTACACAGCGAAAGTAGGCTCTACTGAGATTGGCTCTACTAGCGATATTGAATCAACCTTCTCAACTTGTTTTGGTGCGCCTTTCTTCCCACGTCCAGCAGGCGTGTATGCAGAGCTTCTGATTAAGCGTGTTAAAGCGTTTGGCGCTAAGGTTTACTTGGTTAATACCGGTTGGACAGGCGGTCCTTACGGCACAGGTAGCCGTTTTGATATCCCTACTACACGCGCCATCATCGATGCGATTGTATCGGGTAACTTAGCTGATGTTGAAACTCAGCATATTGACGCGTTAAACCTAGATGTGCCAGTGGCAATAGACGGTGTAGACAGCAATTTGCTTGTGCCACAAAACACGTGGGCAGACAAAGAGAAGTACAACGAATACGCCGCTAACTTAGTCAACGACTTTAAACAGAACTTTGAAAAATACGACGTTAGCGACGCTATCGTTAAAGCCGGGCCGGGTAACTAACACTCGGTTCGCCCCTTCCCAACGTTCATCACACTCAACGTGATTGATGTTTTGCCCGCACCGTGTTGCGGGCTTTTTTATGCGGATTGGTATTATTAGGCTTTCGAGAGCTAGCTGCTTTAATGGCACCTTTAATATTAGAGCATTGAGCTAAACCAATTTGTGGATACTGGAGTAAAGTTGATGTCGGCCTTGTACTGAAAAAGTGCGCTGTCCATATGACTATCTCTTATCCAGTATTTCTGTTTATCAATAGAGATAAGTCTTAGGGTGTAGGGCACGCCAAATGGATCTAGAGGAGCAGTTTCGATAAGTAGCGAAGTATCAAAAATACTAATCTCTCTTTGTTTATTGTTTGGTGGTGGAGTTAATTTATTTTGAGCATCATAAATAACTGGAACATGTAAATACACAACGCCTTGTGGGAGGTTATGTTTACTGACAACCTCAAATAACTCTTCGCGATCAAATCCCGATTGTTGGATGTCCCAACTGGAGTCAATAAATACTGTCGCTAAAGCGACGGTATTATCTCCAACATGAATAAATGCGCTAGGCTGAAATAATCTGACAAAGCAATAAAACCCAAATAAAGATGTAATGACACCAAATAACATCCATCGCATCATTCATTTCGCTTTAGATTAACTTTATTAGGAAAGGTTGGCATCGGCGCATAAGGCATAACGAAGTATTCTCCAATGATTAATAGACTCCCTGTTTATACATCTTTTTATATCAGTAAGTGAGCCAAAGAGATAATCATTAATAAAGCAATTGTTGTTAACAAATTTAACATTATGAATACGTATGTTTATTTAAGTTGAGCAATGCACTGGCTATCATTCACCGTACACAAGTAGGCTTTAATTAAGCGCGCTTCGCATCGAAGCATAAAAAAGGTTTTAAGTATGATAGACAGGCAACTGCGTGTATCACTGGCATGTGCGGGTTTTGCACTCTTTTCGGCAAATGCGCTAGCGGAAGTTCAAACAGCAACACTTGAAAACGCAACGCTTACCATTGATACGGATACTAATGATTTTAAGATAAAGGCGCTGCGTAACAACAGTTTTCAGGTAACCTACCTTACCGATGGCAAAGGTGCGCCCTACGCAAACCTACCTTCTATGGCACTTCCTGAGGAAGCCACGAGTGCAGTTACAAAAGATATCGCAGGCGATGTTGAGCTAGAAGAAACCGCAACAACGCTTACCTTGAAATTCAATAATATTTCTGCACATGTCGATAAATCAACGCACGTTATCAGTTACTCGGTAAACGGCAAAGTAGTAGCAAAAGAACAAGATGGGCTAAACATTTCTGATAACGGCGTCAGCCTGTCGTTTGCGTTAGATGAAAACGAAAAACTCTACGGTGGCGGCCAGCGCGTTTTAGGTATGGATCGTCGTGGTCATAGCATGCCGCTATATAACAAAGCACACTATGGCTACACCACGTCTTCAAATCAGATGTACTTTGGTTTGTCGGCTGTGATGTCGTCAAAAAATTACAGCGTATTGTTCGATAACACCGCTTCTGGAGAGCTAGATATTGGCAAAACGAACAGCGACGAGTTGCTATTTAAGGCACAAGGCGGCCGTGCTAGCTACATCATGGTGTTGGGTGAAAATTTAGAAGACACGGTTACGAATACCGTAGCAGTTACGGGAAAACAGCCGCTTCCACCGCGTTGGCTGCTGGGTAACTTTGCGTCTCGATTTGGCTATAAATCTCAAAATGAGGTGATGGATGTTGTCGATGCCTTTAATACGCAAGATATTCCCGTTGATGCCGTAGTGCTCGATTTATATTGGTTTGGTAAAGACATTAAAGGGCATATGGGGAACTTAAGTTGGGACACCGCCGCTTTCCCTGAGCCTGAGAAAATGATTAGTGAGCTACGCGCTCAAGACGTGAAAACCGTGCTTATAACGGAGCCTTTTATTCTTACGACGTCAAAGCAATGGGATAGCGCCGTTGCCAGTAATGCCCT
Organism: Alteromonas sp. DY56-G5; assembly: GCF_041414725.1. Taxonomy (NCBI): domain Bacteria; kingdom Pseudomonadati; phylum Pseudomonadota; class Gammaproteobacteria; order Alteromonadales; family Alteromonadaceae; genus Alteromonas; species Alteromonas sp. DY56-G5. The sequence continues at coordinate 19,815 of NZ_JANHZQ010000032.1, forward strand.
TGCTCAAAACGATGATGGTGCGCCGTATACTTTCGATTTCTATTTTGGCAATACCGGCCTTGTTGATGTGTTCAGTGAAGCGGGTCAAAATTGGTTTTGGCAATATTATGAAAAGCTTGCTGCACAGGGTGTTGCCGGCTGGTGGGGCGACTTGGGAGAGCCAGAAGTGCACCCTGATGATATTCAGCACATGTGGCAGTCTACAAAAGTAAGCGGCGCAGAAGTGCACAATGCCTACGGTCACCAGTGGGCTAAAACCGTATATAACAATTTAACAGAGCTTCAGCCTGATACGCGCCCCTTTGTGCTGATGCGTTCAGGATTTTTGGGCAGTCAACGGTACGGAATGGTGCCTTGGACAGGCGATGTGAGTCGAAGCTGGGGCGGACTTAAACCTCAGGTAGAGTTGGCACTTCAAATGAGTGTTTTTGGAATGGCGTATACCCATTCCGACTTAGGTGGGTTTGCTGGAGGCGAAACCTTTGATCCTGAGCTTTATACAAGATGGCTTCAGTTCGGTACCTTTTCACCGGTATTTAGGCCTCATGCTCAAGATAATATTGCGCCAGAGCCAATTTTCCACGCCGATCCCGTAAAGTCTATTGCGCGCAAGTTTATCCAACTTCGCTATGACATGCTGCCTTACAACTATTCACTTGCCTTTGAAAATGCGCTTTACGGCACGCCATTAATGCGCCCGTTAGCTATGGCGTATGGTGAAAGCGATTGGTTTGAAAATGCAGACAGTTATCTGTGGGGCGATGGCCTGTTAGTTTCGCCTGTGACTAGCGCTAACCAAACGGTGTGGCCGACCAAGTTGCCTGAAGGCGTATGGTTTGATTTTTTCTCTGATACGAAATACCAAGGTGGTCAAACCGTTAACTACCCGCTAAGCCAAGATAATTTCCCGGTGTGGGTAAAAGCAGGAAGCTTTATGCCAATGGCTGACGGGCTTAGCCGCACAGAGCAGTTTGATGCCCGTAAAATAGAAATGCATTACTGGCATGACAATTCAGTGAATTCATCTTCATATACTTATTACGAGGATGACGGCAAAAATCCAGCGTCTGTCAAAAAAGGCTTATACACAAAGCTACTTCTTAATGCGTCAGTAGACGATAAGGCCGCATTAACCCTGACGCTTGATAGTGAAGGTAGCTATATAGGTATGCCTAAGCAGCGAGATATCACTTACATCGTGCATGGTTTAAGCGAAAAACCACAGAGCGTTTCATTTGATGGCAGGAGCGTACCTGTAATGTGGGATGAAAAAGGGAAAACGCTTTCACTTGCAATTTCTTGCGATTATCAGCAATCTGTAAAGGTAGTGATTATGTGATAATTAAGGGCTGCTGTTCTTTCTTGCACAGTAAAGGTCAGCGCCCTCAAAAGGTTCACTTTGTGGTCAAGGGCATAACTACGCTGTGCCCTCACGCCTAAATCGGATGTCTTTCTACTGATATCAGCCATGGAGCCTAAATGAGCCGACTTCCTGCCACCATCGTTATTTTCGCTGGTTTTTTTCTAATTGGTAAATTGTTTCTCTTGTGGGGAATATTACTGCCAGATATTGCAGCCGATTTGCAAATGTCTGAAGTAGTCAGTGGCGCACTTTTTTCGCTCTTCTCTGTAGGCATGATGTTAGGCGCTGTGATTGGTGGCAAGTATGCCAGTCGCTTTGAGTATATGCCGCTATTAGCCACGTTATTTAGTATGAATACGGCGCTGTTGCTGCTTGTGTCAGTACTTACCGCTTGGCAGTGGTTTTTGGTGTTAGCGGTATTAATCGGTGTGGTGAGCTCAACAATATTTACTATTGGCCACACGCTTATTGCACGAATGTACGCAGAAAAGCGCTTTACCATGATGGGCTTAATGGACTTTATGTTCAGCTTAGGAACGTTTGCGGCGTCGTTCTTTGTAACGCTGTTATACCTTGTTGAGCACAACTGGCGTTTACCTATTCAGGTGTTGGCAGGCGTTATGATTGTGCTTTCGTGCTATGCATTTATTGCGGCGCGTTCTCAGGCAAAAGTGCTTAAAGGTCAGCCTAAAGCGCCTAAAAAGACCTTGGCATTTGGGGTCATTATTAAGCAGCCTGTTTTCATATTTCTAACTTTGCTTACCTTTGGCTATGGTGCTGTAGAATTTGGTAACGCGAACTGGTTTGTGAGCTATGCGCAAAACGGCTTAGGCTTTACCGGCGAACAGTCGAGAAACTTACTGGCATTTTTTACCGCTGGCATGGTGATCAGTCGTCTTACCTTCCCGTTTTTACTGCGATTTGTATCGGTACACCGCATGATTGTAATCATGGCAACAGCCTCGCTAGCGGGTGTATTTGCACTGAAACTAATGCCTTCATTTTATGGGATTGGCGCTGGTAACTTACTGCTTGGCTTAGGGCTAGGTGGGCTCTTCCCGTTAGCACTTTCTGCGGCAATGAATATTGACAGTGACAACGGCCCCGTACTTTCTGGTATTTCTATTATCGGTAACTCTACTGGCGTACAAGTGGCATCGTTTTCTACCGGACTATGGGCGAACTTCGCGCCACTTACTACGGCGTTTTGGGTAATTCCCCTTGGCGGCTGCGTGCTGTGGTTGGCGTCTTATGGATACAGCCGAAAAATTAAGTACCACCGAAGCTAATACCAATCCGTGTAGTGTTTTTGGGCTTAATGGGTTTGATAAGGTAAATAAAACTCTGCGACCAAGCCCTGCTGAGGATGATTTCGCAATGTCACCTCGCCGTCGTGAGCTTCAACAATACGCCTTATTATGGCAAGACCTAAGCCTGAGCCTGACGAGTTACGCGCCTTATCCCCCTGTGCAAACGGCATAAATACACTGTCGAGTTCCGCTTCCGGTATACCCGGGCCAAAATCACGTACTTTGCAATACACGCGCTTTTCGTGGCGATTGTAAAAGCTGCTAATTGCAATATCGTCCGAGCCGTACTTGAAAGCATTTTCGATGAGGTTGTCGATCACGCGTTTCATTGCAATTCGCCGAAGTGACAGCGGAGGAATGGCGTTGAGTTTGAGTTCGATGTGGTGCTTGTCGTCTAAATGTCTGGCTTGTACCAGCTCTGCAATAATCGCGTTTAAATCGGTTTCTTGAGTGACTTCTTCGGTGTCGTAGCGCGCATAGTCAATGAACTGGTCGATGATAGCGTTCATGTCTTCTATGTCATTTACAATGCCGTCTTTTATCCAATCTTGATCTTCTGGCAGCATTTCTGAGGCAAGGCGAATACGGGTAAGCGGCGTGCGCAAGTCGTGAGAAATGCCCGCTGTCATAATATTTCGGTCATTCTCAAGCTGCTTAATACCCTGATTCATGCGGTTAAACGCCCGAGTAACCTGAATCATTTCGGTGCTGCCTTGTTCGCGAAGCGGCGCCGGGTGCTCGCCTTTACCCACCGCTATTGCTGCTTTTTGCAGGGCTGACAATGGACGGGTCATGCGTCTTACAAACAACCAGCCTCCGGCCACACTCAATATGCCAATTACCATTAAGTACATAGTCAGAGGGGATATATTCGCTTCGTTAAGTCCTGAAATAGGAATAGAGATCCACGTATCTGGGTAGCGGTTCAGGGATATCCACACAATGTATGGCGCATTTTCGTCACTGGCCTGCGTGGTGGTGCTAATGCGCACATCTGCAAGCTGCCTGAGCTGCTCGCTAACCTGAGATGAAATATAGCTATAGTATACGGCGCTCTCTAATCCATTCTGTTTGGCAACGCTTTCGTCAAAGACCTGTACCTGGGTTTTTTGAAAATAGCGGTCGCGAGTTTCTTGGTTAGTCACCAACAAGTCGTTGGCGAGCACAGATTTAACTTGGGTGGCCAATAAGCTGTTAATTTGTTGGTAGCTGGGCTGAATAAAGTAATAGGTAACAGAGATGTAGGACACAATCTGATTAATAAGCAACAGCACGCCAATAAGCATGACCGTTTGGCCAAATGCACTTTTGGGAATTAAACGCATAACATGCCGTCGCTTTGAATCATAAGCCAGTGTTTGGAATGGCAGTAGGTAAACGCATAATTAGGGGTCATGAGTAAACATACTTCACTTGCGCACTGGCCAAGACGGTAGAGCCCGCCGTATCAGTCATAGGTGCTAAACTTGTTCGCCATCAGGCACGAATACGTAGCCCAATCCCCATACAGTCTGTATATAACGAGGGTTGGCAGGGTCTTCTTCAAGCATTCTTCGTAAACGCGAAACCTGAACGTCAATACTGCGCTCTAGTGCACTGTAGTCGCGACCACGCGCTAGGTTCATCAGTTTGTCTCGTGACAAAGGCTCACGTGGATGAGTAACCAAAGATTTCAATACCGCAAACTCACCGCTTGTCAGGGTTAAAGGTGTATCGCCTGCTGTCATTTCTCGGGTGGCAAGGTTCAGTTTGTAATTGCCAAATTCCACAATTTGCACATCTTTAGACGGCGCGCCCGGCGCTTCGCTGCTGCGTCTGCGCAATACCGCTTTAGCGCGTGCTAGTAGCTCGCGTGGGTTAAATGGTTTAGGCAAATAATCGTCTGCGCCCATTTCAAGGCCGATAATACGGTCAACTTCATCGCCTTTTGCAGTAAGCATAATAATGGGCATGTCGTTTTCTTGCTGGCGCAATCTGCGGCATATAGACAAGCCGTCTTCGCCAGGTAGCATAAGGTCCAAAACCATTAAGTGAAAATTCTCGCGCTCAAGCAGTCTGTCCATTTGCTCTGCGTTAGCCGCACTGCGCACCTGATAGCCCTGCTCGAGCAAATAGCGCTCTAATAGGCTGCGCAGACGCATGTCATCATCAACAACGAGAATTTTAGAGGTTTCCTGACCCATACTCATACCTTTCGTTTTACTTTTGTTTCACTATAACCACAAGATGTGAAATACAAAAGCGAGAAAAGCGTAAAAGGCAGGGGATGTTTGTTACAAATAGTGTCTAGGGCCTGTTGCTCTTTTATGTAAAGCAAGATTCAGTAAAGACCCAGTAAAGAGCCAGCAAGCTTTAGAGAAAAGGAGGCCGTTAAGCATTTCTCCTCCCTAAACTTATTGAGAACAGCCGGTTGATTACAAACTGTAAAAAACGTAGGCGCTGCAACAACACACCAGCAGTTCAAGTTGTAATCCTTAAGGGGCGCTAATCAAAAGTGACGACGTTAAGGGCTTTTGTTTGCGCCGTTCCATTAAGGGTTTCTAGATATAACTGCGTTATAGCATCAGCTCCGCTGTGCGACTGCTCATAAAACTGATCGCTCACTTTCTCTGCGAAGCGTTTCCATGCACTGGCGTATTTTGCCAAAAAGGCCTCGTGCCCCCATTCATGTTGGCGCAGTTTCACGCGAGCTGGCGCGAAAAATATCTCTGCATTGAGCAATTTGGGGTTGGGCTTCTCTTGGGCTTTCCAATCTGTCGCACCAATGAGTGTAACGTCGCTCAGGCTGTCGCCAAGCTGCTTGGTAAGGTTATTAATCAACGTACCGTTGGCAGCGAAATCAAGCAGCCAGTAGCGCGTATCGCTGCTTTTACTGCTATTGCCTTCGCTACTTAGGGCTGAGAGTTCGTCATAACTATACACTTCATCGTAGCAGCCGGACGCTTTTACCATATCCACATTGGACGTGGAGGTTAGCCCAACCACCTTATAGCTTGCGTTTCGTGATGCTTTTTGGTCTTTAAGCAGTTGTGCCGTACCCAATGCGGTTTTACTCGAAGCGCTCGACAACAGTAAGGTTTCATTGTTTGCTTTCTCTGCCACATAGTCATCGAGCACAAACGAAGTCATATAAAGGGGTCTAAAATTAAGCTGCCATGCTTCGCGGTTTTTGTCGTAGCCGGGGTCGGCGGCACAGCGAAGATATTGATCGTAAACAGGGCTAATGCTCTTCCGTTTTTCGTGGATGTCTGAAAAACCGTGAGGGGCAACTTTGCCAGCTTTTATCACCCAATGGCTAGCCATAGGCAGGTAGCCGAACACCTTTTCACCTACTTTGATATCGCTATGACAAGACGACTTAACGGTAGCAAAGCCCCAAACGGGCACAATACCGAAGCCATGTGCTTCATCAACGTCATTATCACTCTTTGCAGGGAAAAACCCCCAATAGCCCATTTTAAAACCCAATGCAGCATAGGTGATGTTGTTGGCAGAAAAGCCAAAGCTGTCTGTCTCAAGCAATACGTCGTCTTGCTGTAAGTCGCTGATGTTTATATCGCGGGTAACAACGATAGTGTTGGCAAGGTTTTGCTGGTCTACCCAAATTTGTTGGCTTTTAATTGTGGTCATAATAGGAGCCTGCTGTGTCAAAAACTAGGTCGAGAAACTAAATCAAGAAACTAAATCAAGAAACTAAACCAAGAAAGATTTCGAATAGAACCTAGATTGACGCAGGGCATGAGCCATTACGACTTACTGTTTTAAATATATGCCTATAGAAGCGATGTATATTGGGCTTACTCGTCGCTGCTCAACCAATCCATCTGATGACCAGCTCTGCGCTTTTTATTTAAGATGTCTTCAAGGAGCGGAGTTAAAATGAGTTCCATGGCTAAGCCCATCTTTCCGCCCGGTACAACCAAGGTGTTGATGCGAGACATAAACGCGCCGTCGATCATTTGAAGTAGGTAGGGGTAGTCCACAGTCTTCATTTCCCGTCTAAAGCGCACAACCACAAAGCTCTCATCTTGGGTTGGAATTTCTCGTGCACTGAAGGGGTTGGAGGTATCAACGGTCGGTACGCGCTGGAAGTTAACGTGGGTGCGTGAAAATTGTGGCGTGATGTAGTGGAAGTAGTCGTCTAGTCCTCGCACTATGCTGCTCATTACCGCTTCACGAGAGTGTCCTCGATCAGTGGTGTCGCGTACAATTTTTTGGATCCATTCTAAGTTTACAATCGGCACCATGCCGACCAGTAAATCTACATGTTTTGCTACGTCATTCTCTTCCGTTTTTACACCGCCATGTAAACCTTCATAGAACAGCAAATCAGTATTTTGGGGTAAATCTTGCCAAGGTGTAAAGGTGCCGGGCATTTGGTTAAAAGGCACGGCTTCATCGAACGTGTGAAGGTATTGTCTAAACTGTCCTGTCCCCGAGCTGCCGTATTCCCTAAACAGGGATTCCAGTAGCTCAAAGTCGTTGGCTTTAGGGCCAAAGTAGCTGATATGTCTGCCTTGTTCTTGGGCTTTGCGAATTTCCACTTCCATTTCCGGGCGGGTAAAACGGTGAAAACTATCGCCTCCTACAACCGCAGCATTAACACTTAAGTTCCTGAAAATATGGCGTATAGCGTTGGTCGTGGTAGTAGTACCCGCGCCAGAAGAACCTGTTATAGCAATAATAGGGTGTTTGACAGACATAGGAATTCTTTTTGGAAATGACGGGTACTAGTTATAAGCTGATGTGAGCTAAGAATCAAGGGGAGGTATAAGCGCTTACCACTCGATTCTTAGAAGTTGCTTTCGCTCCAGCCTGTGTGTATTCAATCATCTAGCCGTTTGTGATGATGCTGCAATAGGCGCACAATTAGCTTTGCCTCTTCTTCGTCTAAATCAAGAAGTGCGCGAACATGTTCTAGGTGGTGCACATCGTGCTCACTCAACTTTCCGTCGTCCAAAACGCTTCTTACTGTGTCCTTAAACCTATCGCGTTTTAGCTGCATCTGCGACGTGTAGCTAGAAGATAAAATACCCGCTGGTAAGGCGTAAAAACAGATTCCCATAATAGTTATGAGGCCGCCAAATATTTTACCCAATGCAGTTATAGGAACGGCGTCACCATAGCCCACCGTGGTCAGCGTGACGAGTGCCCACCACAATGAAGCGGGAATACTGCTAAAAACATCGGGCTGAGCAGCATGTTCGATGTAGTAAATACAGGTGGCGGCGATAATCGTGAACAACAAAAGTACGCTTAACGCCGCAATAAGGCTGTGAGACTCGTTGCGCAATACGGTAACGAGAGTTTGCATAGAGCGCGAATAGCGCCCAATTTTTAGAATTCGCATTACCCGGAAGATTCGCAAAATACGTAAATCGAACGCCACGAAAACGCTTAAGTAAAAAGGCAGAATTGCCATTAGGTCGACGAGCGCCATGGGGCTTTTCAAATAGGTCCAGCGCTTTTGCCATGTCGTTGTACGTTCGTGAGTAGGGCGGTTTGGGGCCGATGCGCTGCCGTATAAACGAAGAAAGTACTCGACGGTAAATATTAGTACTGAAACCACTTCGATTATATGAAGTTCGTACTGCCAAATGGCAGGGATACCCGGCACTGTTTCCAGCATCATAGCGACAACATTTACGATTATTAACGCGATAAGAAATACATCAAATATTTTGCTCAGCTTTTTGTACTCGTGAGCCTCGCTAGCAGGCGCAAGGATGTGATAGCACGCGTTTTGAAATGACATAGCCATGGTAGTGAGGGAACGAATGTCCTTTTTATACCAATTACCGTTGCAAATTGGTAATGCTTCTAAAAAAGAAGGAGGTGTTCGGCGCTATTTTCAAGCGCGGATGGGGTCAAAACATGGTAGTTTAAAATACAAATAAGCAAACAAAGAGCGTATCCAATTGAAAAGTGCAAAACATTTAGGGGCAGTACTAACCTCGGCACTGCTTGTGGCTATGTCTGTGCCCACAGCACAAGCTAAGTCTAACAGCGTACTTTTTTCATCAACGCCACCTGTTATAGATGGTGTAGCCAATGACGCTGCATGGAAAGGGGGCGATTGGCATGAAATGACGTCGCTTATGTGGGGCTCGGCTCCTGAGTCCGGTGATTTTTCTGGTCGATATAAACTGCGATGGAACAAGGATGCGCTTTATCTGTTGGCAGAAATACAAGACGATCACCTTTCAGATACCTATGCCAATCCCCTTGAACGTTATTGGGACGATGACTGTTTAGAAATTTTCATTGATGCGGATGCCTCTGGTGGCGATCACCTTAATAACTACAATGCGTTTGCCTATCACTTAGCGTTAGATAATCAGGTTGTTGATATAGGTCCAAATGAAGCAGGAGAGGCCGTACCACAACTCTACAATGATCACGTAGAGAACAAATGGCAGCGAGATATATTGGCGCCGCATAAGATTCATTGGGAAGCAGCGGTACGTGTATTTGATGATAGCTATCAACACGGAAAAGATAATTCGCCTGTTACCTTAAAAGAAGGTATGACACTGGGCTTTATGCTTGCCTATTGCGATGCGGATGGTGGCGACAGAGAGCATTTTTTAGGCTCTCATGAGATCACCCCAGTAAACGGCGATAAAAACTTGGGGTATAAAGATGCGTCGGTGTTTGGAAAGGTGAAGTTGACAAAGTAGTGAACCATAATTTGTCTCTACTCTAATTGATTGACTTGCTGCGCGTAATTGGAAGGAGTCGCAGAAATGCCACTCCTTTTAACCTGCAATCACTCACCTTGACTAAAAGCCATGCCATTTAGCGATAAAAAAATGCGCAACAGAGCTCGTCACGCTCTAGCTGGTTGAGTTAATTGTCTTCGCCTTCCTGCTTACTCAGATCTAATTTGTCCAGCACTGCAAGTTTATTAAAACTGATCATCTCACGTATTTCTTTTCCATATTCATCGCCACGCTCAGAATACTTCCCTAAGCCATAGCTAAGCGCAACCCCGGTGACAGCCTTGTCGTCTTCACGTAAGGACTGGCGAATGTTACGCAATGGTTTGTAAGCATCGTGGGTGTTTAAATTTAGCATGTAGCTTTCTACTGAGTCGGCAGGCGAACGGAAATCAGCAACTTCATGATTTTTGTTAGTGTCACGCGATTTTGGAACGATACCGCAGCCCTTAGAGAAGCACCACTGACCAAAAAAGTTGTTCCCTAATTTTGCAAAACGAGAGGTACCCCATGCACTTTCATTCGCTGCTTGTGCAATTGCTAACGACGCAGGAACAATGTCGGCACGCCTTAACAACACCTCGCAGGCTGACTCCTGTTCAAGGTCAGCATCGTCAACACGAAACTTTGTCAGGAACTGGTCTAGATTGTCTGCTTCATCCGCGTCGCAAGAACTTTGAATTTGCACTCTATCGGTGGCTAGCTCTTTGTTCACCTCGACTACAATAGGAGTGAAATACTCAAAAAATGCCGCTTTTCGGTCAGGGCCTGCGGCATAAGCAGTAAAGTCTGGAGCAGACTTTTTGGCAAAAAAGGCGAACCACGCTGCGGTACTCGCCACTACTGCTACAAGCAACACAGCAATAAGTTTAGTGTTCGACATCAGGTGATACCTCTTTTATTAGAATGAAATAATACGCTTTTTAAGCGGACTACCTGAGCTTATTAAATCTCGCCAAGTGGTTAATCATCTATGCGGATTGATATTAATACCATACAGGTTCTTGTATGCGCTGCAACATATGGAGAGAGTCAGTAAATTAAAGATTTATAATGTATACAGCACTATCGGCAAGTACCAAATCAGACTCGATGTGAAATTCAATACCTTGTAGCTTATGTACTGAGCGTGAGTTTAATTTTGTGTTGAGCGTTAGTGTCAGGTTAAGCAGTGATATGTAGCTGGGAAACTACGATTTCTGCATTTGCTGCACGTTAGCATGGTGAGTAAGTGGTAAGAGTAGAAGTGGGGGGGAAGAATTCACACCCTGGCTTTACGTAATTATGTAAGAACGCAGCGTTAAGCTGCGTTCATTTAGCACTTTCTATGAGGCTTTCGGCTACTTGGCTTCAGCTTCACGCGCAATTGCACGGTGCGCAATATCAGTGCGGTAGTACACATCTTTAAACTGAATGGCTTTAAGTAGCTCGTAGGCTTTTTGCTGCGCTTCGGTAACGTTGTTACCCAAAGCTGTAGCGCAAAGTACGCGGCCACCTGCTGTTACCACTTCGCCATCTTGAAGGGCAGTGCCTGCATGGAAAACCTTTCCGTCTAACTTAGCGGCTTCTTCGAAACCAGTAATCACGTCGCCTTTATCATAGCTGCCTGGATAGCCGCCAGCGGCAAGCACAACACCTACCGACGCGCGCTCATCAAACTCAATCGTCTTGCCAGCAAGTTCGCCTTTGCACGCTGCTTGGCAAAGTGGAACCAAGTCAGACTTTAAGCGCAGCATGATTGGCTGGGTTTCCGGATCGCCAAAGCGGCAGTTGTATTCGATTACCTTCGGAGTGCCATCGGCCATAATCATAAGGCCAGCATATAAAAAGCCAACGTAGTCGTTGCCTTCAGCAGCCATGCCGTTAACTGTCGGCATAATCACTTCTTGCATAATACGGTCGTGAATGTCCTGCGTTACAACCGGAGCCGGAGAATATGCACCCATACCGCCTGTGTTCGGGCCTTTGTCACCGTCAGCAGCACGCTTGTGGTCTTGGCTGGTGGCAAAAGGAAGTACGTTTTTGCCGTCTACCATGACAATGAAAGACGCTTCTTCACCGTCTAGGAATTCTTCAATAACTACGCGGCTGCCAGCTTCGCCAAACGCGTTACCTGCCAGCATGTCACGGATAGCGTCTTCCGCTTCTTCAAGGGTCATCGCAACAATAACACCTTTACCCGCAGCAAGACCGTCAGCCTTTACTACAATCGGCGCGCCTTTCTCGCGAACATAGGCAATAGCTGGGTCAATTTCTGTGAAGTTTTGGTATTCAGCCGTAGGAATATTGTGTCGAGCTAAAAAGTCTTTGGTAAAAGCTTTAGAGCCCTCAAGCTGCGCGGCAGCTTGAGTGGGGCCAAAAATCATTAAACCAGCGTTTGTGAACGCATCAACAACACCTGCAACTAGCGGCGCTTCTGGGCCTACAATAGTAAGCTCAACATCGTTACCCTGAGCAAAAGAAACCAAGCCAGCAATATCATTTACATCGATAGCCACGTTCTCAAGCTTAGGCTCTGTAGCTGTACCGGCATTACCAGGTGCTACAAATACTGTTGAAACATCAGAAGACTGCGCTGCTTTAAACGCTAGCGCGTGTTCGCGGCCACCGCCGCCAATTACAAGTACGTTCATTAACTGTTCCGTTTTGAGTGTTTAATTTTATGATTTTGGTTTGGTGAATTTTAGCGTCATGCGATTGCTCTCGCCAATCGCCATGTATTTTTCGCGATCTTGATCATCTAGCGCCAAACGTGGAGGTAGCGTCCACACACCTTTCGGGTGGTCGGCAGTATCCATTGGGTTAGCGTTGACATCGCTGCTTGCTTCAAGCACAAAGCCTGCTTTTTCGGCGGCAGCCACAACGTAAGAACGCTTCATGTAGCCACTTTTCTTCATTGCTTCATCATCTGCGCTTTCAGGAAGCTCATGTTCCACTACGCCCAGTACGCCTCCTGGCTTAAGCGCTTTGAAAAATGCGCCAAATGCATTGTCGATACCCTCGTCACCGTGACGCATATACCAGTTGTGTACGTTGCGAAACGTCAGCACCATATCGGCACTACCTGCGTCGCTAATATCTAACGCTTTGATTGGGTCGAATGCAGTAAGCTCAGCACCTTCGTACTTCATGCCCGGCTTCATTTTTTCTTTGAAGCCTTCCACCGATTTTTTAAAGTAACCGCTGGTTTCATCATCCACGTAAAAGTGAGCAGCTACATACTTACCGTTATCTTTTACAACAGAATAAAGGATGTCGGCGTACCAACCACCACCTGGAGAGATTTCTACCACAGTCATGTCTGGGGTAAGGCCAAAAAAGCGCAGTGTTTGCTGAGGATTACGGTACTCATCGCGCACTTTTGCACTAGCAGAGCGGATATCGCTCATTGCGGCATCAGAAATCGCATCTGCGCTGGCATAAGTAGCACTTACACCTAAGGTTGCGGCTAACACATATTGGGCTAACTTTTTCATTCTTATTTCCTTTTTCTGTCGAGGGTAGGCGAATAACATAACACTATTACTACAAATTACCACGGGACAGATCAAGCCTATCAGCTAACCCCTATTTGCACTTACGCCTTAGCAGAATAATTCGCAACTCTGTCGCTTCGATGAGATTTCACTACAACCAAGCAAATGACCTCGAGTCTGCGTATTTAAAAGGGTTAAGGAAAAATAACAAACACACAGTAAAGCCACTAAATGCCACTTTACTGCGTGTTTAACCTAGGTGTTGGTGTCCCTCACTAAAAGGTATAGCGTAAATACTTATTAGTGACGGAAGTGGCGCATACCCGTGAACACCATAGCAATGCCGTGCTCGTCAGCGGCATCAATGACTTCCTGGTCGCGCATAGAGCCGCCTGGCTGAATTACTGCTTTAATACCTGCTTCAGCCGCAGCGTCGATACCGTCGCGGAATGGGAAGAATGCATCAGACGCCATGACAGAGCCTGCTACTTCAAGGTTTTCATCAGCTGCTTTAATACCCGCAATTTTTGCAGAGTAAACACGGCTCATTTGACCTGCGCCCACGCCTACCGTCATACCGTCTTTGCAGTAAACAATCGCGTTAGACTTCACGTATTTTGCTACCTTCCAGCAGAACATAAGGTCGCGTAGTTCATCTTCGCTTGGCTTACGCTTAGTCACAACTTCTAGGTCTTCCATTTCAACCATGCCGAAGTCGCGCTCTTGTACTAATAAACCACCGTTTACGCGCTTAAAGTCATAACCTTCAGTTAGCTGACCAGCCCAGTCACCACACGCTAGAAGACGTACGTTTTTCTTCGCACTTACTACTTCTTTCGCTTCATCGCTTACTGTCGGCGCAATAATCACTTCCACAAATTGACGGTCAACAATCGCTTGCGCTGTTTTCGCATCAAGCTCGCGGTTAAACGCGATGATGCCACCAAATGCAGACGTTGGGTCAGTTTTAAACGCACGGTCGTAGGCACTTAAAATATCATCGCCAATGGCCACACCACATGGGTTAGCGTGCTTAACGATTACACATGCTGGCTCTTCGAATTCTTTTACACACTCAAGCGCCGCATCCGTGTCAGCAATGTTGTTGAATGACAGTTCTTTACCCTGAAGCTGAGTAGCGGTAGCCACAGACGCTTCTTGAACATTGTTTTCAACATAGAATGCCGCTTCCTGGTGGCTATTTTCGCCATAGCGAAGGTCTTGCTTCTTAGTAAGCTGCATGTTGTAGGTACGTGGGAATTCACTGTGCTGGTGGTCACAGTCTGCTTCACAACCTGTGCTGTCTAAACGAGCACCAAAGTAGTTTGCAATCATGCCGTCGTATTCGGCCGTATGTTCAAACGCTTTAATCGCAAGGTCAAAACGAGTGTTGTACGTTAACGAGCCATTGTTGTCGTTCATTTCTGCAAGCACGCGAGAGTAGTCCGCCGCATTAACAACAATAGTGACATCTTTATGGTTTTTCGCTGCAGCGCGAACCATCGTTGGCCCACCGATATCAATATTTTCAATCGCATCTTCTAGCGTACAGTCTTCGTTTGCCACGGTAGCAGCAAACGGGTAAAGGTTAACCACCACAAGGTCGATAGGCGCAATGCTGTGTTCTTCCATCACTGCTTCATCGGTACCGCGACGACCAAGGATACCGCCATGAATTTTCGGGTGAAGGGTTTTAACGCGGCCAGCCATAATTTCTGGGTGACCTGTGTGATCAGACACTTCTTTAACAGGTAAGCCAGCGTCAGCGAGAAGTTTAGCAGTACCGCCCGTCGACAGAAGTTCTACGCCAGCGTTATGCAGCGCTGTCGCGAAATCGAGGATACCGGTTTTATCAGAGACACTAAGGAGAGCACGTTTAATTGGTTTTGGTGTTTGCATAAATTTTAAGTTTCTAATGTTGTAGTGTTGAAACAAAAAGAGCACCGATTGGTGCTCTTTGGTGGGCAAAGCCCTTGGAATCTTAGTTCATGCCGTATTGCTTAAGCTTCTTGCGAAGTGTGCCACGGTTGATGCCCATCATGATGGCAGCGCGGGTTTGATTGCCGCGTGTGTAAGTCATGACTTCTTCTAGCAGCGGCGCTTCAACTTCAGCCAGTACCATTTCGTACAGGTTATCGATGTTTGCGTTATCCAATTGCTTAAGGTACTTATTAACCGCTTGCTTTACAGAGTCACGCAGTGGCTTTTGAGCTTGCGTTTGTGAAGGCGTAGTTACTGTAGTAGTAAAAGGTGAAGTCACGTTTTGATCGAACATAATACTGTGTTGCTCTTAAGTTAGTCATCACTATGCTGCGGGAGAAATCTGTCGGGTTTCTCGTGTCTGCAGCGCTTGAAAATATGCATTTAGTGCATCGAGTTGCTCATTCGCATCATCGATAGCGTTAAACGTTTTACGAAACTGACGATCCGTATCGTGCTCCGCGAGATACCAGCCCACGTGCTTACGGGCAATTCTCACACCGGCTATGTCGCCATAAAAGTCCTGCACATTGGCTACGTGCTCATGCAAGAGTTTATATAGCTCTGACAGCGGCGGTGCTGGTAGGTTCTCGCCCGTTTCAAGATAATGTTGGATTTGCTTAAATATCCAAGGTTTACCTTGCGCGCCGCGACCTATCATTACGCCATCTGCACCGGTGTAATTCAGCACCTCTTGTGCTTTCTCTGGAGAAGTAATATCACCATTTGCAATAACAGGAATTGAAATTGCCGCCTTTATTTGACGTATGGTGCTGTATTCAGCTTCTCCTTTATACATACAAGCTCGTGTTCTGCCGTGAACAGCAAGCGACTGTATGCCGTTTTGCTCTGCAATGCGGGCAATCTCTACCCCATTGCGATTTTCTGGGTTCCAGCCGGTACGAATTTTTAGTGTCACGGGTACATCAACAGCATTAACTACTGCTTTAATAATCGCTTCCACTGTGTCTGGGTATTGAAGCAATGCAGAACCTGCTAGCTTCTTATTGACCTTTTTAGCAGGACAACCCATGTTGATATCGATGATTTGCGCACCGTTCTCAACATTAAATTGTGCTGCTTGAGCCATAAGCTCAGGATCAGCCCCAGCTATCTGTACAGAGCGAATGCCTTCTTCACCCTCATGATTCATACGCGCTTGTGATTTAGCTGTGTTCCAAACTTTCGGATTACTCGAAAGCATTTCTGAGACAACAAGCCCTGCACCTAAGCGCTTACAAAGTTGGCGAAACGGTCTGTCTGTTACGCCAGCCATGGGGGCCAACATCAAATTGTTTTCTAACTCGTAAGGTCCAATTCGCATTGTAAAATGTATAGCTCGCCATCTAAAACTGCACAGAAAATATACACCCGGCTAAAACGGGGCGCTAAGTGTACGTGTTTTCGCAAGGCTTGAAAAGGCTAAAAATCGCACAAAATTTCACTCCGTGGTCTTGACAGTGAAAAAAATCTGTCACATTAGTAAGCTAACGTTGATTTTTAGTTTAAATATTGTACGAAAGTCTTACAGCCCCCGATTTGAAAGGGCTGTAATGTGAAAAAAATTAACAATTAATTAGGCGGCAACGTGCTTTGTCGTACAAATTTTCATCGCAATTTTGAGTTGGTTTACCGAAAACACACTATTCTAACTGGGCGTAATTTTCACCGACTGGTCGGTTTATCACTCAAACTTAGTGTTTTTTGCCCGACACTCTCGCCCATTCGCCATCTATGGCACTGGGTTCAAGTGTAATATCTTGAGCGTACGCTTCTTCTATGCGCGTAACTTGCTCCGCCAAAATGCCAGAAAGGACTAACAAACCGCCTGATTTGCAGTAATTTGTAATCACGCTTTGAAGTTCTAGTAATGGACCTGACAAGATGTTCGCCATCACGACATCGGCTTCAAGCTCAGGCTGGTCTTCAGGAAGGTATACATCCAAACGGTCTTCAACGCCGTTGCGTCGTGCATTTTCTTTTGTTGCTTGTAGCGCTTGTGGGTCGATATCAATGCCGATGACGCGCTTAGCGCCCAACTTCAGCGCAGCTAACGCCAAAATTCCTGAACCACAGCCAAAATCGACGACGGTTTTATCCGTCATATCTATGCCGTCAAGCCAGCGCAAGCAAAGCGCAGTGGTAGGGTGCGTGCCAGTACCAAAGGCAAGACCTGGGTCTAACATTACGTTAACCGCGTTTGGATCGGGAACATCGCGCCAGCTTGGGCATATCCACAAGCGCTCGCCAAACTGCATGGGATGGAAGTTATCCATCCACTCTCGCTCCCAGTCTTTGTCTTCAAGTGGCTCAAGCTTATATTTAAAATCAGGGCCTAAGACTTTGGCTTTACCCAAGCGCTGAAGGATGCCTTTCATATCGGCATCAGCTTCAAATAAGCCGACGACTTGTGTATCGGGCCACAGTAACACTTCACCCGGCTTGGGCTCGTACATAGGGGTGTCTTTCGCATCCACATAGGTCACTGCTTGTGAGCCGTTGGCCGTTAGCATGTCGCCTATTGATTCTGCATGTTCAGAGGAGGTATTAATTCGAAGTTGTAGCCAAGCCATAGTTATCGTTCATTGAGACCTTTGCCCATTATTGTACCTTTGCTTGGCAGTAAACAAAATGCAGGCAAGCGAAAAGCTTTCAGTAAATGAGAACGCGATGCTTACAGAGGCATGATCAAATCTAACCACTTTGGCTCTCAACAGGCTCTCAAGTACCCAGTAAAACTTGGCTGCTCAATTGATTACGTAAGCCTTGAGAAAAACTAACCTTTTGTCGACTGGTGAAATTCTTATATAAGTTTATATTATGTGAAGGGTATCGTTTAATTTATAGTCTGGTTCATCTGTTGTATGCGCGCACTTTTATTTGCTGTTTGTTTACTGTGTTTTATCATACCGCTTAGCGCGAAAGAGCTAGATGTGGTTGTAGGCTGGAACAAGCCTCCATACGTTATTTCACAAGAGCACACCGGCTTTGAGGTTGACTTGGTGCGGGCGATCCTTGCTGAAATGGGATATGGATTGTCGCCTATTTATGTTCCTTTCGGGCGTACGGCAAGGTTATTAAAAGATGACGCCGTTGACATTGGACTTACCCTTAATCCTGCACACACGGTCGATCCAAGCATTTTATCTGAGCCATATATTATCTATCAGAACGTCGTGGTAACACGGGCAGACAGAGAACTGACGATAGACAGTATCGACGATTTGAAAGGTAAAAGCGTCATTGCTTTTCAAACCGCACAATCGGTATTAGGTGAGGGCTTTGGGCGAACTCTCGCATCGCAAACTACTTATATAGAAATGGCACGACAAGATCGTCAAGTGGACATGCTGATGCGCGGCAGTGTCGATGTTGCCATTCTCGATAGAAATATTTTCAACTACTTCAAATCTGCAAACAGTGCTTATGCCGAAGACGCAACCGTCTTTCATGAGCTTTTTCCTATATCGCCTTACAGTGCTGCAATCCCCGACCCAGCGCTAAGAGCCAAGTTCAACGCCACCCTTCGGCTATTTATTGAAGATGGGCGGTATCAGTTACTGCTTGATGAATATAAGCTCGATAACCTCCTTCATAAGCTTCCCGTAGCGGAAACGGCAAAATAATTCTGATGTATATTGTCTAGACAGTGAACTATTTCTGATTCAACGTATAAGAAACTAACATTACGTTACCTTCTACTGCCGTTGAAAGCTGCAAAATAAGAAGGAGTAACAGGCGCTAGGATCATACGTTAAGGAAAGGTTTATGTTGAAACAGGGGATTTTGCTGGCCGTAGTCGTGCTATGCACTGCATGCGTGTCTCAAGCCAATCATACAGATAAGATTGAGCAATGGTTAGATAAGCCTGCTCACGTTCAGGCGCAAGCTGTTGCGAGTGGCGACACGACATCTGCTGAGCTCGTTAGCGGTTATCTTGCGCGAATCGAACGACTAGATGAAAAGGTAAATAGCGTCTTAGCGTTGAATCCTAACGCGCTGACCGAAGCGAAGGCCATCGATAAACAACTAGCGAATGGCGAGACGCTTGGCCCTCTGGCAGGTATTCCCGTGCTGCTAAAAGATAATATAGAAAGTAAAGAGATGCCCACCACAGCGGGCTCAATGGCGCTTATTACTAATGATACTGGTCGCGATGCGCCTATCGTAGAAAAACTGAAAGCGGCAGGGGCAATTATTTTGGGTAAAACCAATTTGTCTGAATGGGCAAACTTTCGCTCTGAATCCTCTATCAGCGGCTGGAGTGCAGTTGGCGGGCTTACCCGAAACCCACATATGCTATCAAGAAGTGCTTGTGGCTCGTCATCGGGCTCGGGCGCTGCCATGTCACTTCGTCTTGCGTCACTTGCCGTGGGCTCCGAAACCAATGGCTCTATTATTTGTCCGGCATCCATAAACGGGGTAGTCGGCTTTAAACCGACCGTGGGCTTGCTTTCCAGAACTCACATAGTGCCTATTTCTTTCAGTCAGGACACCGCAGGCCCAATGACGTCTAACGTTCAAGACGCCTGGCTAATGACGGCAATCATGGCGGGCCCTGATGCAAGCGATAACGCGACACTAGACGCTGAGTCTCACCGCCCTTCTATGCCAACATCTTCAATGCTGGCTACAGATTTAAAAGGCAAGCGTATTGGTGTGGTTAGGTACCGCCAAGGCGATAACCCTCATGTGCTGGCTGTTTATGAAAACGCGTTAAAGCAGCTTAAAGCATCGGGCGCGACGCTGGTGGACATCAGTGACTTCTCTCAGCCAGATTCATTTTGGGCCGACTCTTACAATGTTCTGCTGAGCGAGTTCCATCATAGTATTAACGAATACTTGTCGGGGTCGCCGGCAGAGCTCCCTGCAAGGAACTTGTCTGAGCTTATCGATTTCAATAACAAAACAGAGCGCGAGTTAGCGTTATTCAATCAAGACATTTTCGAAAAATCGCTCGCGTCGGCAGCCATTGACAGCGAAAAGTATCAAAATGAACTGCGCCTTATTCAAGACACGGCGGGCAAAAATGGTATTGATACGTTGTTAGCAAAGCACAATGTTGATGTACTAGTTGCGCCCTCAAACAGCCCTTCTTTTTTAATAGACGGCGTATATGGTGACCATTCGCCTGTCGGTTTTATCGGTATCGGGTATTTGGCCGCAATTGCAGGATATCCGCATCTCACAGTGCCCGCTGGACAGGTGAAAGATCTTCCTGTGGGAATTAGCTTTATTGGTGGAAAATGGCAAGACGAAAGCGTGTTAAAAATAGGTAGAGTCTTTGAAGCAAAACACGGCTTCTTCATTAAGCCTGGCCTTCTGCCTACACGTTTTGACAACCCAGCGCTAAAAGGTATCGAAGACGGAATTGACGTAGTTCGCTAGCGGGAAATGAGGATACATAATCGTATTTCGCCTCAACAGAAACGAAAAAAGCCCTTGGTTTAACTCAAGGGCTTTTGAACGTCTTTTCTTTCGATTGGTTAGCCAGGCTTTTTCACCCAAGCGCTACACCAGCCATCAGCGTTAACAAGCTTATTAGGGAAAATGTTACAAGGGCGGTGTTGTTCGCCATCGGCGCCCTGCACATACATGCAGTTTGCGCATTTTGCACCTTCAACAGTTGACGACGGTGTGTAGTTCAGTGCTTTTGCAGTAGGGTCATCAGCGCTCAATTGTTCTTGAGCCTGAGCACGTAACGCTACACCACCTAATGTAAGACCGATAACTGTCGAGCCAGAAAGCTTTAAAAAGTCACGGCGATTTACAGATTTCATAACATTCTCCTTAAGAGATAGAAACGATAATGATTCTTTTTTATTCAGTGCCTTAAACGCAAAAACCTGCCCAAAGAGGCAGGTTTTGTTTCATGTTTAAATACTATCTCTTTTTGAAAAAAGATCGAACGAAATGTCGCATTTTCGCTTGATCCAGATTAAATAAACTTCAGAGTTACAACCTTAAGTATTGAATGTAAGACCGTTGGACAGTTTATTAGTTCACTTCACGGTTAACTTTACATCGGGCTTTGCATACGCAAATTGCGCAATTCGTTGTGTGCTGTGGTAGCTGTCTAGGCCTGAGATACAGGCCGTTTGCGCTTGCTCTATATCTGCATAGCCGTCTGAATCTATTATTTGCTCAGGAACGTAGAGCTCCTGGATTTCGCCGATAACCATTTCGGTTTCATTAAGCAAAGTAAAATGCTGTGCTACTTTTAAGCCCATTTTAATTTCACTTTCTTTGACATACGGCGCACTGAAGGACTCACTGATCTGCGCGGTTAACCCAACGGCTTCAAATTCACTTTCATCTGGCGCATAGCGGGCTGATGTTTGGTGGGCTTTGTCGACCCAGTCAACAGCCACGTGATTTAGCGTATAAAAGCCCTGCTGTTTTATATTGCTCAACGTATCTCGCGTGACGGTATGTGGACGCATGATCATGCCAATGAGAGGCGGGTTTGCACCGACATGAACAATAGAGCTCACTATAGCCAAATTGTTTGTAACGCCGTTTGTTGTACCCACCAAAGTCGCCGATTTAAAACCAGACAAACTATTAATTAGGTTTGCGCGGTAGCGCTGTGCAAGGGCGTCTATATCACCGCGGGTAAACTGCTTAGTCATTCTCTCTTTCTGCCTCTATCTGAATGTCATCACCGTGCTGATAAGCAGTAAGCTCAATGGGCTGACAACACACTTGGCAGTCGAGCACCTGTACTTGGCCAACATCGTTAATTTCATCTATTTCAACATCATTTGGAGCCATGCAGTAAGGACAGGAAAAGCCCATGGAACGAGTTAAACTCATATTTAAATGCCTTTGTAATCACTAATGCTATTTGTTACGTAATGCAAAGACGACTGGATTTTCTTTTAGACACGCCCCTTGTATCTGATTTTAAGAGAAAAGGACAAGACTGCCATTTGACGCTTATGAGTAATCAGAAAACTGGGTCCACAAATAATAGATGTGATAGACGAAAAAGGTGACCTTGTGGCAAATAAAGTTGGTCAATGCCCGTGCTGTAATAGAGAAACTCGCCTTACTTACCATCATCTTATTCCGCGAAAAATGCACAGGCGTACCTATTTTAAAAAGCACTTTAGCAAAGCGGAGCTTCAGGACGGCATTTACATTTGCAGACAATGTCACAGCGGTATACATCGATTTTATGATGAGATGACGTTGGCCAAACACTACTTCAATTTGCAGCGTTTATTGGCAGATGCGCAGCTTTCTTCGTTCTTTCATTGGGTGTCTAAACAGCGCGTACGCGTGTAAAAGTACACGCTGTGCACTATTGGCAGCAGATGTGATACCCAATCGCGGAGGATTTAATTTGATTCGCGTGGCTGTATAAATATACACTATTGGTGTTTTCATAGCCAAAGATACCTCATGCGAAAAGATTTACCGCCACGTTATTACCTTACACACTTTCACGAGTTCCTTGGGTTCTTTGAGAGTGCTAGCAGGGCGCTTCTAAGTGACGAAGCCACTGACTTTGTTAGGCGTTTTAAAGCGTTAGACGATGACAAACAGTGTATTGTTGTGCGCGCTGCAAATCGCAAGTATGCAGTGATTGACAGGACGCAGTTCAATTATAGCGAAATCGCTGTGCCACAAGAGCAAATAGATTGGCTTACCGACAACGGCTGGTTTGGTGACCTTACCCACGCTTCGCTTAATGACATCGCTGGTGTCTTGACCAAAGATGCTCTGCTTGAGCTACTTGCTGAATACGGCAGTATTCAGGGGCTCGCATCTCTCACCAAGCCTAAACTCGTGACGTTGCTTAATGAACATATCGAAGCTAGAGGCTGGCCAGAGCGTTTTTCGCTAGATAACTACTTAGTGTGCTTGTTCGACGATGCACTTCGCTATTTGCTGTTTATCTATTTTGGTAACACCAAAAGCCGCCTAAATCAGTTTTCTATGCGCGATTTAGGCGTAATGAGAACCCGTTCTGATTCCGTAACGGATACGGCGCGTTTTGAAACTAAAAGCGACGCCCAAGCGTCATGGTTTTACGCCAACCATTACAGCCAGTTAGCTTTTTATAACGATGATATGTTGCTTGCCATTGCCGAAGGTGAACTGCCCATTACAGAAGGTGTGTCGGCATGTTTTTATCGCGACCAGTTTCTCTATGCACTAGGTCTAAAAGTGCTGATGTTTGATAGAGCGAAAGGGCTAGAAGTATTGAAAGCGGCGCAAAGCGATAAGGCAAAAGAAAAGTGGTTAAGAGAGAGCTACAAGGACGGAAATGAAAATAGTGTTAAACAGACCCTTGAAGAGATAATTGATAATCCGCAATCGGATACGCTGTTAGCATTTGCAGAAGATTTCTATGCCCGTAAATACCACAAAAAACGCACCAGCACGGTTACCGACATGCTTCGCAATGCTAGCCGTACACTGGATATTGACGTAAGCCAAAACCAACAGGTTGAGCGTGGTGTGCTGGCGCATTATGCAAGGCACGGCATTGAAGGCTGGCGCACGGAAAACCGATTGTGGCGCAGTTTGTTCGGCCTTACCTTTTGGAGGCAACTTTACGAAGAAGACACGCTGGTTACGGAGTTTGATCGCAGGCCGTTATCGCTTAAACAGAATAACTTTTACGCTAAGTTTGAACACAGTATTGAAGCGTTGTTACAGGCGCTTGATAGCAAAGAAAAACTGCGTTTTCATATTCACAAAATGGCCACGATGCACTATGGCAAAGTGAATAGCCTGTTTATGTGGTCTAGTCATTTGCTTACGCCTATAGAAGCGCTAATTCAGCATGGTTCGCTAGATTCTATTTATGCTTTACTTCGCATGATGTGCAAAGACTTTGAGAGCCTCCGAGATGGCTTCCCCGATATCATGGTATTTGACGGCGCACTTCGCTTTGAAGAAATCAAAGCGCCTGGCGATCAGCTTCGCCGAAATCAGCTGGTTTCAATTCAACGTTTGCAGCAAGCTGGATTTGACGTTGCGGTAACAACAGTGAAATGGATACGCGACCCAGCACAGCCTTATGTTGTGGTAGATATAGAGACCACGGGAGGAAACAGCAGCTACAACCGGATTACCGAAATAGGTATGGTAAAACTTGTTGGTGGGAAAGAGGTAGACAGGTTTCAAACCCTATTAAACCCGCAGCGCCGTATTCCAAGCAATATTACCCGTCTTACCGGAATTTCGGATGACATGGTGGCAAATGCCCCCATTTTTGCCGAAGTCGCGGAACACGTGGCCAGCTTCACCGAAGATGCTGTGTTTGTCGCGCATAACGTGAATTTCGACTATGGGTTCATTAAGCAAGAGTTCGCAAGATTAGAGCAAACTTTTAGGCGACCGAAAATGTGCACCGTGCGCGAAATGCGCCGCACTTATCCGGGGCTACCATCCTACTCCTTGGCAAACCTGACCCGGCACTTTCACATCGATATGGAGCAGCATCACCGTGCGCTGAGCGATGCCAAAGCCGCTGCCGAGTTGTTAAAGCTAGCGTTTGAAAAAGACGATGAGCTGGTGGGTATTTCGTCAAATACGTAATTGTCCTCGTGTTATTTTAGACTGGTGTACTGAACAAAATGCGCGTTAGCTTAGTATCTAAAGGGTTAAAAATGCATATTGAGAAGTAAGAGATGGCATTAACTGAAGAACAAGAATCACGAATAATTGAAATGGCGTGGGAAGACCGCACGCCGTTTGAAGCCATTGAGCGTTTATACGGGCTGCCAGAAAAAGACGTAATAAAGCTTATGCGCAAAAACCTCAAACAGAAAACTTTCAAAAACTGGCGAGAGCGTGTATCGGGCAGAAAAACAAAGCACGCTAGCTTGCGACCTGAAGGTGTAGACAGAGGGTATTGTCCTTCACAGTATAAATACAAAAGTGCCAATAAGTAGTGTACCCAATCAGCGCGTGGGGTCTGTAGAGCCCCTTTAGCGAAGGCTGCACTACATTACTTCTTAGGATGCGTCATTGTTGTTATCGGTAAGAGGAATGCGGTTAGCTGCTGACGTAACGGCGTAGGGAATATGATGGTATTACTAGATTGGGTAATGCTTTTTGCGTGATGGACTTGGCGCAGTAAATTCTGATAGGTTTCATCACTTTGCTGAACGGCTTCCACTTTTTTCATCATTAATTCAATGAATTCTGCTGGTGAAAGGTCATTATGCTGCCTTATTTCAAAGGCCAGCGCCTTGATCACGTACGCTTCCCATTCTTTCCTGTAACTGTCTTTCAGGCGTTCAGGGTAGAGCGTTAAGTCAGATATATCCTGAGCTAAGTCTACTATATCTAGGGGATCATCAAAGAGGACACGAAACGCTAGAAGCGCTTCATCTGAGAGTCGAGAAATGGGAAGTTTTTCTTTGAACTGAGCGTAGCGGCTTGGCACAAAAACACCTTTTCTTAACGGGTAAAACCTTGAAATAAAATGAAGATAATTCCTATCAACACCGCCAAATTGTAATAAAACCTAAATATCGTTGAAAGTTGTTAAGATTAAAAATACGTAATCTGCGATAACTGAACTCTGTTTGTCGATAAACCGTAACTCACTATGCACTGTTAAAGTGTGTACGCGTTCTTGCTGTTTGGCCCACCCATTGGTGGGCCTTTTTTACTATGGCCCACCAATTCGGTTCTGCTTAACTTTCGAAAGAAAGTTTTACCCCTGCTAGTAACCGGCTGACGCTATCAACTACATCAGCCCTTATAAACCACTCGATGTCCTGCTTTTCTGAAAGCACTCCACCAAACTCTACTGAGCCACCGTGGCCTGTTCCAAGGAAATCTTCAATTAATTCGGCGCGCTCACCAAAACTACTGTCTATATAGGAATAGTAAGCAAAATATTCGATAGGATATGATGTGTTAAAAGCGCTTGCAGCGAATTCGCCGCTGGTGCCCACTACAACTTTCGCAGCACTTTCATCAGTACGCTGCACTAATTCAATGAACGCGGTATCTTGTTCATTAATACGTAATCGATATTCTGCCCGGGCAAACGTACCGTTCAGCATTCTTTCAAAACTGGCTTCGTAGCTATGTCGTTGTCCCATCTTGGCCGAATATTCAATTTCGAAATACTCATCCTCTCCGCCAATATTAAAGGCTTCAGATGCTTCAGCATTTGCAAGTTGACCAACGACTATTTCAATGGCGGTGTCGTTTTGCAATTGCTTCACGTGACGTACTCCCGTTATCCAACCATCTTTCGACAAGCCGGTGGAAGAAACACGCCCTTTGTAAGTTGGAATAACACCTAACTCAGTTTTCCCCGAATCGGTTTCATGCCTTAAGTACAGACGCCTTGCGTAGAGATAATCAGTGTTGTCGCTGCCGAATGTATTGTGACTTGATGAAAAGTCATCGCCAGTCACCACAAAGCTGTTTACTGACCACGCAGAAGTGATGGCAAGAGAGGGATAGTAACGCAGTCGATATTGTTCGCGGCTTGGGCGGTTGGAACGATTATCGTAACGAACTTGAATATCTAGCTTCTGTGAGAAGGTGGGCGCTATTTGTTCTGCATGCGCGTTAGTTCCTGCAATGGCTATCAGCTGTAAAATAAACAAAAAAGGATTTCGCACCTGTTCAACCCTAAACAACATGATTAAGTAGTTTATACATTAAATCTAATTAATTAGCGCAACGAATAACGTAGTTAGCGCAACGAATAACGTAGTTAGCGCAACGAATAACGGCTTAAGAAAAAAATACAAAAAAAAGCCGGCAGGGATGCCGGCAATAAGTGGAGTGGGACTCCAATGAGGGTAAAACACACAAAAGCATTAAAACTCAGGGAGATGTCTTAAAACTTGTATGCAGTATAGAACCAGTTTTTTAATAGGAAAATCGTTAAAAATTGATTGTAGTAATCGGAAAATTAGAATGTGCTGAATAGCGAATAGCGAATAGCGAATAGCGAATAGCGAATAGCGAATAGCGAAGAAAGAAAATTGGGCTACACAAAAAACAGCGTGTAGCCCAAAGGGGGGATTAGGCTAAACCTAGCTTCTTCTCTAGGTAGTGGATGTTGGTTCCACCCGCGAAGAAGTTTTCATCGGCCATAATGGCGCGCTGAAGAGGGATATTCGTTTTAATTCCTTCAACCACAATCTCTTCAAGGGCGTGGCGCATACGAGCAATCGCTTCGTCGCGGCTTTCACCATAAGTGATAAGCTTACCAATCATTGAGTCGTAGTAAGGAGGCACGTGGTAGCCCGCGTAAATATGCGACTCCCAACGAATACCTAAACCACCTGGCGCATGGAACATATCAATAGGACCAGGGCTAGGAATGAAGGTTTGTGGATCTTCTGCGTTAATTCGACATTCAATAGCGTGGCCACGAATTTGAATT
The DNA here is from genome assembly GCF_041414725.1 of Alteromonas sp. DY56-G5. Lineage (NCBI taxonomy): Bacteria > Pseudomonadati > Pseudomonadota > Gammaproteobacteria > Alteromonadales > Alteromonadaceae > Alteromonas > Alteromonas sp. DY56-G5. Next base: position 47,042 of record NZ_JANHZQ010000032.1, read on the forward strand.
TGCGACTGATCAATTGATAGTGGCTGACCGGCTGCAATGCGAAGCTGCTCTTTAATAAGGTCAACGCCTGTGATCATTTCAGATACTGGGTGCTCTACCTGAATACGGGTATTCATTTCAATGAAATAGAATTCGCCGTTTTCATATAGGAACTCGAATGTACCTGCTCCGCGGTAGCCAATTTCAATACAGGCTCTGCGGCAGCGATCGCCAATCTTGGTGCGCATTTGCTCAGAAATACCCGGTGCAGGCGCTTCTTCAACCACTTTTTGGTGTCGACGTTGCATTGAACAGTCACGCTCACCTAAGTGAATGGCGTTACCTTGGCCATCGGCTAATACTTGAATTTCAACGTGACGTGGGTTCTCAAGGAATTTTTCCATGTAAACCGTTGAGTTACCAAATGCAGCGCCAGCTTCCGCTTGCGTTGTTTCAATGGCTTTAATCAACTCAGCTTCGCTGCGCACCACGCGCATACCACGACCACCGCCGCCGCCCGCAGCTTTAACGATGATTGGGTAACCAATGCGCTTAGCAATGGCTTTGTTGCGCTCTACGTCGTCAGTTAGCGGGCCGTCGGAACCGGGTACACACGGTACGCCTGCTTTTTTCATGGCGTTGATAGCAGAAACTTTGTCACCCATAAGGTTGATAGTTTCAGCTTTAGGGCCAATGAAAATAAAGCCGCTTTTTTCTACTGCTTCAGCAAAGTCTGCGTTTTCCGCTAGGAAACCGTAACCTGGGTGAATAGCAATAGAGTTAGTGACTTCTGCAGCAGCAATAATGCGAGGAATGTTCAGGTAGCTTTCGGTTGCCGATGCTTTACCAATGCAAATTGATTCGTCAGCCAGCAACACGTGCTTCAAGTTTTTATCCGCAGTAGAGTGCACCGCTACGGTTTTGATGCCTAGTTCTTTACAGGCTCTCAAAATACGCAGGGCAATCTCACCACGGTTAGCAATAAGTACTTTATCTAGCATAGTTAAGCACTCGCTTATTCAATGATGAACATTGGCTGGTCGAATTCTACAGGGTCTTGGTTTTCAACCAAGATTGCCTTAACCACACCGGCTTTATCTGCTTCAATTTGGTTCATCATCTTCATTGCTTCAACGATACAAAGCGTGTCGCCAACTTTCACTTGTTGACCCACTTCTGCAAATGCTTTTGCCGTTGGTGAAGATGCACGGTAGAACGTACCTACCATTGGAGACTTAACAACGTGACCTTCTGGCTGAGCTGGCTCTGCTGGTGCTTCAGAAGCAGTGGTAGCTGCCGCCGCTGGAGCAGGGGCCATTTGCGGTGCAGCAGGAGCTGCAAAGCTGTAGTTCATTGGCGCTTGAACACCCGTTGGGCCACGGTGGATGCGTACAGACTCTTCGCCTTCAGTGATCTCTAGCTCGGCAATGCCAGATTCTTCCACTAGTTCGATGAGTTTTTTAATCTTTCTAATATCCATGTTCTGTCTCTGCTTTATTTATGCGATTTCGGTAAGTTGATTGCTGCAGTTAGCGCGAGCGAGTAGCCCATGGCACCAAGGCCAACAATGACGCCAGCTGCAACATCAGAAAAATAAGAATGATGACGAAACGGTTCACGGGCGTGAACGTTCGACAAATGCACTTCAATAAACGGGATATTGACACTTAATAATGCATCGCGAAGGGCGACGCTGGTGTGCGTGAAGGCAGCAGGATTAATAATAATGGCATCAACAGTACCCATAGCAGCGTGCACGCGATCAATCAGTTCAAACTCAGCGTTTGACTGAAAATGCGTTAAGGTCACGTTGCTTGACGCAGCCTGCGCCTGCAAATCATCTACGATGTCTTGCAAGGTTTGTGTGCCGTATTTGTCGGGTTCTCTTTGGCCTAACATATTCAGGTTAGGGCCGTTCAATAACAAAATATTCATCTAGTTTGCTGCTATCTTCGGGAAAAAGTCACGGTTATTGCCATTTCAACAAACTTTTGTGACAGTTGCACGAAAAAAAGCCAATTAATTTGCTCGTTTATTGTGTTAAATGCTGATTATAGTGATAGATAAAGATTTCGCAGCAAAATACTGGTCTAATCAGGTGTTTTCGGCGCAAAGTTTATTGGGATGTTTGCTTGTTGGCTGCCTGTGAAACCGCAGCATGCTGCACTCTCAGAAGGCGTTAGTGGGGGATGAGATGGCAGTTTTAACGAAAAGTATCAGTATGTATTGCTATAAATGCTAAGGCGAGGCCTTAGTTAGGGCGCTGTCGAGGGAAAACGGCACACTCACGTACTTACCATGGAATTTGGCTACATAAATGCCAAAGTGAAGGTGGGGTAAGGAAGAAAACCCCGTATTGCCGGTATAACCGATAAGCTGCCCGCGCTTTACAGTTTGCCCTCTTGTTACTACAACACCTTTATATTTCAGGTGGTAGTATTCGCCGGTGGTTCCGTCGCTATGAAGAATAACAACGTAGTTAGCGTATTTTGCAAACTTCGGCGTTGGCCCGCCTTTCGTGCCGTCATCTTTCGTGTCGACCACTACGCCTTCCCGGGCGGCTAAAATAGGTGTACCTACAGGCGCGGCAAAATCGAGAGCATACCTTGGCGCACCAGAATGACTAAAATTGCCGTTAAAGCCTTGCACAATACGGTATTTGCTAGCTGGTTGTAGCGGTGGCAGATACGTATAGGCGTTGTCGTGTATCGCGTCTACGCGCCCCACCGTCCATTTAACGCGCATAGAATCCCAGAATGCGTCGGCATTTTTTACTACGCCAAGGGGCACTTGGTCATTGGTATCTAAAAATGCATTAACGTGGGCTTTTGATTTAAGCTCCCCATTGCCTGTTGGAATGTCTTGCATCACATTGGAATACAGAGTTAGCGCTACGGGCAATTCTACTTTTCTCTGTACTGAGACTAAATAAAGAGAAGAAGACGAAGGCGTAAGCTCAAAACAAAAGCGTTTGTTATCAAAGCACCCCGTGGTTTTCGCTGTTACTGATAGGGCAAAAGTGAGCGAAATAAATAAGAAGGCCAGCATTGAATCCAACCTTCTTTTCTGAACCCCGTTTCTAACCAAGATAAAGAGAGCAGCGCTTCGCACTGCTCGCCATACTCGCCATATGAGAAGAGGAAAGTCCTGGAATCGACGCGCCTTAGTCCAAGCGACCACTTTGACCGTCATTAGTGTTAGACCCATTGTTAAGCCACTCGTTTACGTGACCGGCAAAGGCGTCTGCTTTCATAAACCCGGTGACACGGGCTTTGGTTAGCTCGTCGCCGTTTTCGTCAAAGAACAAAATGGTAGGCAGACCTAGCACAGTAAAGGTGTCAAAAATCTCCTGACGTTCTGGTGTGTTATCGGTAAGGTCCATTTGCATCCATACCGTATTGCTAAGTGCAGATACCACTTTCTCGTCAGGGAAGGTGTACTTTTCAAATTCCTTACAGGCTACGCACCAGTCGGCGTACAAATCGACCATTACGGTTTTACCTTGTGCGTTAGCCGCCGCTATTTTATTACGTAAGTCTGCCAAGTCTCGCGCAACAACAAAGTCTGGGTGCCCTGCGTGGACACCATGAGAGTGCTCGCCCCAAAGCCCTGTGTTTAGCCCTGCTTGATAAGTAAGGCCAGCACTTCCCATAATGCCTATTGCCACCACAACAGCACGTACAAGTTTCATCAGTGAGTTTTTGCTGGCGCGATTGAGTACCCAGTAGTAACCGAATAAACCGAAGCCAAGCAATCCCCATAGGAAGCCAGTGGCTGGGCTATTATATAAACGCTCAATAAACACAATGGCCACGGCAAGCATCATAAAGCCGAAAGTCACCTTCACCACATTCATCCAGTTACCTGCTTTAGGTAGGAGTTTTCCACCTGTCATGCCGAACAGAATAAGTGGAACGCCCATACCAATACTTAACAAGTAAAGAGAAATAAAGCCCAGTGTCATATCGCCAGTTTGGGCGATGAATAACAATATACCGGTTAGCGGGGCAGTAGTGCAGGGTGAAGCGATAAGGCCAGACAATACGCCCATAATAAACACCCCTGCGAAACTGCCGGGCGTTTGATTGTTACTCATGTGAGTGAGCTTTTCTTGATACTTTGCCGGTAGCTGAATTTCAAAGCCACCAAACAGGGCAACGGCAAGCGCCACAAATAGCACAATGAATACGCCCAGCACCACAGGGTGTTGCAGCGCAGCCTGAAACTGCGCGCCGGCTACCGCAACCACTAATCCAAGAAGCGAGTAGGTAATCGCCATACCTTGAACATAAACAAAGGTTAGCCAGAATGAATGCGATGCGGTTTTAGGCTTGCCCTGACCAATCACAATGCCCGACACAATGGGATACATAGGAAATACGCAAGGCGTAAAGGCTAAGCCTACGCCTAGTGCAAAAAATAGCGCTAAAGTGAGCGCAAGGTTATCTTTATCAATTAGCCTTTGCGCTAAATCGAACTGCTCGCTTTGCGAAGAGGCCGCTGCGTCATTTGATTCTGAGGTCGTATCTGTATCGGCAACTGCACTGCTTCCCACTTCGTTTAAATACACGACTTTCACTGTAGGCGGGTAGCAAAGCCCTGCGTCAGCGCAGCCTTGATAGCGAATTTTAACTACGCCGTCACTGAGTGCTGATTCAATAGGCAAGGTAATAGATACGCCGTTGTAGAACACTTCAGACTCGCCAAAAAACTCATCCTGAATCATTACCCCATTTGGGTAGTCAGGCTCGCCAATTTCGGCTTGTTTCGCCACGAACTTAAACTGCTTTAGGTAGAGGTAGTAGCCGTCCGCAATATCGAAGCTTACCGTAAGCACATCGCCTTTTTGGTTGAAATCAAACGCAAACGCTTGGTCTACATCTAAAAACTGGGGTTCATCCACGAACGGATCGTCAAAGGCATTGGGCACCTGAGCCAAGGCGAACGTGCTTAATAACGTCATTAAACAAAATGCTGAAAGTACATAAGCGCTAAAGCGACGAAACAGTGAAGCTGATGCAGTGCCTGATGAGAAAGAAAGTAAAGTCATAAAGTTACAGTTCATTTTTATCTATTTTGCGTTGTCGTTATTTTTATTAGAATTAAGTTTTAACTAGCGCTGTAGCATGGTTTGTAACCACTGACCGTAAGCGCTGCTAGCCTCAGCATTAAGTTCTAACCATTCAGGGACATCGTACGGATGTAGTTCACTTACTCTCTCGAGGGCCTGTAAAACGTGTTGTGTGTTCGTTTTAATAAGCAGTTGGCACTCTGCGTCGGTTTCCACCTTCCCCTGCCACTCATAAACGGACTCTATACCCTTGATTATGTTGACGCAGGCGGCAAGCTTTTCTTTAACGAGCGTGCTGGCAATTAACTGCGCTGTCTTTTCATCGGGCGTGGTGCACAATATAAGCTTAATTGTCATGAACTTTTCCTACTTTATTTCGCGCCTGTTACTTTGCTAATGGGTCGATATGTAGTTGACCTGAAAAGTCGCACTATTCTTTCATAGCTACAGTATATCACGGTCGTTATCGGTCGCTTTAAGTGGCTATTTAAGCGAAAGGGTGGGCACCTTTTCTTGTTATTACGTACAAAGACCCTATAACAGGTTATGAATACATGAAAGAGGAAGCATTTTGCGGGTTTTATTTATACTGTTTGCCCTATTACCTATTTTAGAGATTGCGTTGCTGATAAATGTGGGCAGCGTGATCGGTGGTTGGAATACCGTTGGCTTGGTACTTCTTTCTGCCTTTATTGGTGCTTACTTTGTTAAACGCGAAGGCGTGAGTACTCTGCAAACTGCACAAGAAAAAATGCAGCGAAATGAAGTGCCAGGAAAAGAACTAGTTGAAGGCTTGATGCTGGTGGTTGCGGGTATTTTACTTGTGACGCCAGGCTTTATTACCGATATTTTCGGCTTTTTGCTGGCAATACCAGGCTCTCGTCACTTCTTTGCTGCTCAGGTCAGTAAGCACATGAAAATGCGTGTTGTCGCTCCGGGTATGGGGCCGGGAACTGCAGGCTTCGGACAGGGTCAGTCACCGTTTGGGCAAAGTCCTTTCGACCAGCGTCCACGTTCAAATAATAGCGATGGTGATGTGTTTGAAGGTGAGTACACTGATCACACCACTAACGACCCAGATAAGCGCTTAAAATAGCGAGCCCCAACGCCCTCTCCATCAGGTTATGAGCGCCGTTTACCGCGATAAACGGCGTTTACTTGCCCAATAAAAAGAAGTATTTAGCGAAAAAACCAATTTTTTTACATTTTTTTGTTTAAAAACCCTTGAAGTTATCAGGGTACTACCCCATCTATCCGTGCAGAAACGATTTTAACTGCTCAGCAATGAGCAACCCAGGCACACAACATTCAGGCAGTCTGAGTGTTGGTAATCACACAACTTTGAATAGTGGAATTTTCAGGAGACTTGAAAATGGCAATTCGTCCTTTACACGACCGCGTAATCATTAAGCGCGCAGAGCAAGAAAGCAAATCTGCAGGCGGTATCGTTCTGACTGGTTCTGCAGCAGAAAAATCTACACGCGGCGAAGTAATCGCAGTAGGTAACGGTCGCATTCTTGAGAACGGCGAAGTTAAAGCGCTAGACGTTAAAGTTGGCGACACCGTTATTTTCAACGACGGTTACGGCGTTAAAACAGAAAAGCTGGATGGTGAAGAAGTACTTATCCTAAGCGAAAGCGACATTCTAGCGATTGTTGAGTAATTACAACTAACGTTAAAACGAATTTTAGAGGAATTTAATCATGGCAGCTAAAGAAGTACGTTTTGGTGATGACGCTCGCAGCAAAATGCTAAAAGGCGTAAACACACTAGCTAACGCAGTTAAAGTAACACTAGGTCCAAAAGGCCGTAACGTTGTTCTAGACAAGTCTTTCGGTGCACCCACTATCACTAAAGATGGTGTGTCTGTAGCGAAAGAAATCGAACTTGAAGACAAGTTCGAGAACATGGGCGCACAGATGGTAAAAGAAGTAGCGTCTAAAGCGAACGACGAAGCAGGTGACGGTACTACTACTGCTACTGTACTTGCGCAAGCAATCGTAACTGAAGGTCTTAAGAGCGTTGCAGCGGGTATGAACCCAATGGATCTTAAGCGCGGTATCGACAAAGCGGTTGCGGCAGCAGTTGAAGAGCTTAAAGCTCTTTCTACTGACTGTGCAGACAGCAAGTCTATTGCTCAAGTAGGCACTATCTCTGCAAACTCTGATGCAGAAGTTGGTGATATCATTGCTCAAGCAATGGAAAAAGTAGGTAAAGAAGGTGTTATCACTGTAGAAGAAGGTCAGGCACTTCAAAACGAACTAGACGTTGTTGAAGGTATGCAGTTCGACCGCGGTTACCTATCTCCATACTTCATCAACAACCAAGAAAACGGCACCGTTGAACTAGACAACCCGTTCATCTTATTGGTTGACAAGAAAATTTCTAACATCCGCGAACTACTGCCTACCCTTGAAGGCGTAGCGAAAGCGGGTAAGCCGCTAATGATCATCGCTGAAGATGTTGAAGGCGAAGCGCTTGCTACACTAGTAGTTAACAACATGCGTGGTATTGTTAAAGTTGCAGCGGTTAAAGCTCCTGGTTTTGGTGACCGTCGTAAAGCAATGCTTCAAGACATCGCTATTCTAACTGGCGGTACTGTAATCTCTGAAGAGATTGGTCTTGAGCTTGAAAAAGTTCAGCTAGAAGACCTTGGTACTGCTAAGCGCGTAGTTATCAACAAAGACAACACCACTGTTGTTGACGGTAACGGCGACCAAGAAGCAATTGAAGGCCGTTGTGCACAAATCAAAGGTCAAATTGAAGAGTCTTCGTCTGACTACGACAAAGAGAAGCTTCAAGAACGTCTTGCTAAGCTTTCAGGCGGTGTTGCAGTAATTAAAGTTGGTGCAGCGACTGAAGTTGAAATGAAAGAGAAGAAAGACCGCGTAGAAGATGCACTACATGCAACTCGCGCAGCGGTTGAAGAAGGTGTGGTACCTGGTGGTGGTGTTGCACTAGTACGCGCAGCGGCGAAGCTTTCTGAGCTAACTGGCGACAACGAAGACCAAACAGTAGGTGTTAAGCTTGCGCTACGTGCAATGGAAGCGCCTCTACGTCAAATCTCTATCAACTCAGGTGCAGAAGCATCAGTAGTGGTTAACGAAGTGAAGAACGGCGACGGTAACTACGGTTACAACGCTGGTAACGACACTTACGGCGACATGCTAGAGATGGGTATTCTTGACCCAACTAAAGTAACGCGCTCTGCACTACAGTTCGCATCATCAATTGCTTCACTAATGATCACTACTGAAGCAATGGTAGCTGAACTACCTAAAGACGAAGCTGCGCCAGCAATGCCTGATATGGGCGGCATGGGCGGAATGGGCGGCATGATGTAGTGCGACGAGAGTCGCGTAGGTCGCTAACCTAGCAGGCTATATTGATGGTGAGTACTAACTTTTAAGTTAGTGCCACCAGCCCACCTGCAAATTTAGTAGTCGAAATCCGTTGGTCGGATCGCACAATCCGATCAACGGCATTCCCTTAGGGAGTGTTCGCCTGATCACGATTGTCGATCAGTATAAAGAAAACAGGCGCGTGTTCACGCTGCCTTCAACACGTCAGTATCTAGAAGCATAGTCTTTTGTGCGAAAGGGAAAAAGAACGGCGGCTTTGGCCTGCCGACAATTTTAACCTTCGAGGATACTCCTTTCTACTTGTCGTACTCGACAAGACCACACGGTTATTTCAGCTGTTGGAGCGATCTCCGGCGTAAGCTGTTGTAGTTATTGTCTCACCGCTTTGTTTCGGCACTTCGGTAGCGAGACCTGTTATACGGCTAACAGTAGCCTAGGGATAGTGCGATGCTGGTAACGGCATGGTGCGAAGCTTCCTGACAATGTACCCCTGCGTAAGCAGTGTCTTAACTCGTGAGAGTAAGCATAGTTGGCTAACAATAAGCTGGCTGGGGGCTAGGCTGGGCAATATGGTTAACGTAAGTGAACTGTTGATAAATACCGTCAACCGCGGGAGCGAAATATTGTTGATGCGCTCTAACCAAAAGGTACGTGGTCGGTTAATCCTTTTACATCTGGGATTACGCCGTCTTATGACCACCGGTAGATAGACAGAACCTACGTTGTTCGTGTAACTGCAACGGTACTCGGTAAGCCCGATTATCCGCCTGATTATTGGTAACAGTAAAGCAGGCAGGCAATCCGCAAGGAGCGCTTTTGGATGAGCGGGTAAAGGAGGTCTGAAAAAGCGAATGCTGAGCGGTAATAGCTCAGATAGGGGTTCAAACTTTGCCCTAACCTGAAAAGGTGCAGACTTCAGACTGGTCTTTAATTGTGTGAAGGCTTGTAAAGCCGTCTTAAAACCAACCCAAATGGGGATTAGCTTCCCCTTTGGGGCGGGCTTTTCTCCATTTTAGGTTAAGGAGGAAAGCAAGATGAGTACGCCAATGTCAGTACCTGCATTCTCCCACCCACCTTTGGGCTGGCATACCATTAACTGGTATCTGGTTCACAGGCAGGTGAGAGGGTTACAGGTGCGGATCGCGAAGGCGACTAAACAGCAACAGTGGCGCAGGGTGAAAAACCTGCAACGTATGTTGGTGCGCTCGTTTGCTGCCAAGGCATTGGCAGTCAAGCGCGTGACTGAGAACCGTGGCAAAGCAACGCCCGGTGTCGATGGGGAGTTGTGGAGCACTCCAGAGAGTAAATGGAATGCTATAGAACGATTAAAGCGAAACGGGTACAAGCCCAGACCGTTGCGCAGAGTTTATATCCCAAAGGCAAACGGCAAACGCCGTCCGTTGGGAATACCGACAATGCTGGACAGAGCTATGCAGGCCTTATACCTGCTAGGTCTTGAGCCGGTTTCGGAAACTACTGCGGATCGTAATAGCTATGGTTTTAGACCCATGCGTTCGACCGCTGATGCCATAGAGCAATGCTTTGTGAACATCAGTAGGAAGAGCTCTGCCAAATGGATTTTGGAAGGGGATATTAAGGGGTGTTTCGACAACATCAGTCATGACTGGTTACTTGCCAACATTCCGTTGGATAAACAGGTACTCAGAAAGTGGCTGAAAGCAGGGTTCATGGAATCCGGTAGTCTACATGCGACAGAAGCGGGAACGCCTCAGGGCGGGATCATTTCTCCTGTATTGGCCAACATGGCGCTTGATGGTTTGGAAGCGGTGCTTGAATCCCATTTTGGGATGAAAAATACCAAAGCCGCCTACAAGACCAAGGTCAATTACGTACGATATGCGGATGACTTCATCATCACAGGAATCTCGCAAGAGTTACTGGAAGATAAAGTCAAACCCTTTGTTGAAGCCTTTATGGCCGAGCGAGGACTAACGCTATCGAAAGAGAAAACACTGGTCACTCATGTTTCTGAGGGCTTTGATTTTCTGGGTCAGAATTTACGCAGTTACAACGGCAAGCTTTTAATTAAGCCCAGTCGGAAGAATCTGCGAAATGTACTCAGGAAGTTGAAACAAATAGTTGCGGGTAACAAAACGGTCACTGCTGGCAATTTGATAATGATGCTAAATCCTGTTTTACAGGGGTGGGCGAATTATCATCGCCATGTGGTGGCTAAAGAAACCTTCAACTATGTGGACTACAGGGTTTGGAAGATGCTCTGGAAATGGTGCAGAAGACGACATCAAAATCGTCATAAACGCTGGGTTAAGGAGAAATACTTTAAATCAGTGGGCAACCGTAACTGGGTATTTTCTGGTGTGAATGGAAAAGGCAATACAGTCCGACTGATTTACATCATGGATACGGCAATTAAGCGACATATTAAGATAAAAGCAGAGGCAAATCCGTATTTACCGGAATTTGAAGAATACTTTGAGCAGCGCCTAGAGCGAGCTTGGAAGGAGTCTTTTAAAGGTAGAGATAAGTTGCTAACGCTTTGGCTCAGACAGCGGAAACGCTGTGTTATGTGCAACAACCTGATTACCAAGGAGACAGGGTGGAATATCCATCACATTGTTGAAAGGGTGAAAGGTGGTAGCGATAAACTGAGCAACTTGGTGTTGTTGCATCCCAATTGTCATCGGCAGTTACATCACGGAAATTTATTTTGAGTGACAGGGTTAGAAATGAAAATTTTAAATGTTGATGAGGCAAGAGAGCTTGCTGGCTTTAACACACTTACTGGTAGTCGAGTCACTGAAATAGTGTTCGAGGCTATTAGAACGAGTGCTGCTAAAGAAAAGATGAGTACATCCGTCGAACTCCGAAAAGTTAAACTTCGGAAGTACGCTATAAAGGAATGTCGCGAAATTATCACGGAGCAAGGCTTTAAAATTGATGTCTCAGAAAACAAAGGGCTCGTGACTCTAAATGTTTCTTGGTTATTTCCATCGGATAGTGAGGTGGAGTTAGTACTCTAAGCATGTTCTAGAGGAGTAGTCATTCACTTAATTTCACGATTTAAGTGATATTGCAAGTTAATATTGACTGGTCGGAGCAGTTTGGATATTATACAGTTACTTGTTAATAGCAAGTAATGGCAAACGGCACTTAAATCGAGGATTAACAATGGCTAAGAATCAACATGCAGTACCACACCCTGATGGTGGATGGGGCGTAAAAGGAGCTGGTAATGATCGTTTTACCAGTAGGCACGATACTCAATCAGAAGCAGCGAGTGCTGCTCGAGATATCGCTAGACGACAAAAGTCAGAAGCGTTTGTTCACCGCCCAGACGGGCGAATACGTGAACGAGACTCGTATGGAAACGATCCATTTCCACCTAAGGGGTAGCAAAGTCGTCGGTCTGTACTCTGGTACTGACTTATAAAGGCTTGAGCCGTATGCGGGGAAACTCGCACGTACGGTTCTTAGGGGAGGGACAACCAGTAATGGTTGTTCCTTACCCGACATCATCCCCCAAGCTTAACGCTTAAAAGAAAGGCGCTGCTCATAGAGCAGCGCCTTTTTTGTTTGCCCAGCGAAGCTGGCAAACCCGTCAGGTTGAAAGAAACCTGAATCACCCTGACTGAGGGGAA
>NZ_JANHZQ010000033.1:0-57053 GCF_041414725.1 Alteromonas sp. DY56-G5
ATATCGCGATCGCAGCCTTCGGCTGCTAGAAAAAATAAACCCCTCCGAAAAAAGAGGGGTTTATCATCAATCTGAAACCTGCTCATTGGCAGGTTTTTTTTTATCTCTTGATCGTGAACTGCGACTGTCTACCTTCTAAAGTGTCAGCGAAATTGCGCTTGCACTTCAAATAATTTACTTCGGAACAATAGTTTGTTTCAGTGTGTGGCTAGCACCGGGGGACAGTGTCTTTCCCTGAGTTAGCGATGTTTCTACGCACAACATATGCTTATAGCCAAATGGGTCCATGTCTGAAATAGACGCTGCGCCTAACCACGGGTTCCACACTACCAAAGAGTCATTGCCGTCGGATACCACTTCCGTAAACGTGTTGCCTTCGACTTCAATTTCTGCTGTTTTAATCGGCGCAACATGAATGCGATCCGTTTCGCCTGTGATGGTGTAAGGACTCGGTGTCGTCTTAAGTCCCCAGTCGTCAAGTTTGTCTTTATATTGACCTTCAATTCCAGTTATTTGGGTATGTTGAATGTGATCAACGTGGAAATATGTATGTAGCGCACAGTTAAATTCGAATGGTACAACACCCGTATTTTCTGTAGTTAGCGCGACGTCCATCGTCTCACCAACTGTAATTACCATGGTCACGTTACAATCGTTCTCAAACCCTTCAGCTCGGGTAAAGCTTGGCGAAAGCGTAATCGTTGTTCCGCTTTCTGTATCTTCTGAATGAATCAGCTTCCACACTTGTGTTCTCAAAAAGCCGTGAGCGGGGAGGGCACCTTTTTCTCGACCGTGATCATCGCTAAACCAAGGCCAGCACACCGGAATACCACCGCGAATAGGTCGCTCTCCGTTCAAGTAAGCATGGGGGCTTACCCAAAGACGCTCTCTACCATCGCTTTTAGGCACATATGACAAGATATGACCGCCAAATAGGCTAATACGCGCAGAGGAAAACGCATTATCTACGTCTAAAAAGGTAAGTCCATTAGACTCACTAACGGTAACTGAACTCACAGGTGGCATAAGCCCTCCTTGGACTAATAAGAAAACAACAAAGGGTAAGCGACGGGAAAGCGTATGTCGCTGGAATATCGTTATTTTGCGTGTTTACGACCACGAAAAACAAAAAAGGTGCAAACGCCGTGTTTACACCTTTAGATTAACTCAACTTTAGCGTGAATAGTTTAACTATTTTCGCTTAATACCGTTAATTACTTAGAAATATGAGCCACAAGGTCTAGAACCTTGTTTGAGTAGCCCCATTCGTTGTCGTACCAAGAAACGAGTTTAACGAATGTATCAGTAAGTGCGATACCTGCTGTGGCGTCAAATACCGATGTGCGAGCGTCGCCAAGGAAGTCGTTAGACACAACCGCATCTTCTGTGTAACCCATGATACCTTTAAGCTCGCCTTCTGAAGCTTCTTTCATTGCTGCACAAATTTCATCGTAGCTAGCAGGCTTCGCAAGGTTTACAGTAAGGTCTACTACTGAAACGTTTGGTGTAGGTACACGGAAAGCCATACCTGTTAACTTGCCGTTAAGCTCAGGGATAACTTTACCTACTGCTTTTGCTGCACCGGTTGATGATGGAATGATGTTCTGACCAGCACCACGACCACCACGCCAGTCTTTCATTGAAGGACCGTCTACCGTTTTCTGTGTTGCAGTTGTTGCGTGAACCGTTGTCATCAAACCGTCTACAATACCAAATTTATCGTTAAGCACTTTGGCAAGAGGAGCAAGACAGTTAGTTGTGCAAGACGCGTTTGAAACAATAGTTTCGCCAGCGTAGCTTTCTTGGTTTACACCCATAACGAACATAGGCGTGTCATCTTTAGAAGGTGCAGACATAACAACTTTCTTCGCGCCAGCTTCGATGTGCTTCGCGGCAGTTTCTTTAGTCAGGAACAGACCTGTTGATTCAACAACCACGTCAACGTCTACTTCATCCCACTTAAGTGCAGCTGGATCTCTTTCAGATGTAATGCGGATAGTTTTGCCGTTTACAACTAGGCTATTGTTATCTACTGTAACTTCACCGTCGAATAAACCGTGAGTCGAGTCGTATTTCAATAGATAAGCAATGTAGTCCGTGTCTAGTAAGTCGTTTATTGCAACAACTTCGATGTCGTTGCGCTCTGCTGCTGCGCGCATTACTAGGCGTCCAATACGGCCAAAACCATTGATACCGATGCGAATTGTCATAACGTACCCCGATTATTTAAATAAAATGAAAATAAATTACGTAAAGTATGGATCAAAATGTCATAATTAGCAAAATAAAAAGCCAAAGTGTTGCAAAATTACGAATAAGTGCTATTGCAATCGTATTCAGATATCGCCAAGCCCTTGTTTCTAGAATAATGTTAAAAATTTGTTTGTAGACGCACTATGCTTAATTTGCTTTGCGTCTTTTACCGAATAACAGGAATGACACACCATGACACAACAACTTCTGCAACAACTGGTTGAAATGCGGGGAATTGAAACCCAATACGTCGACGCATGGGGAAAGCCAGCAACCATCGCAGAATCAAGTAAAGCAAAACTGCTTAACACACTTGGCTATGACACCAGCAGTGATGAAAAAATTCAGTCACAAATTACACAAGATATAAAGTCGGTATGGTTGTCGCCGTTAAATCCTGTTCAAGTGGTTCGCAATACCCAAGAAATTAATCTAGCTGTTCGTTTGCCTATCGAGTTAGTGAACGATGATCACACGCTCACGGTCACCTGTGAAAATGGTGACGTGCTCACTCATCAATTTACGCCAGTTGACCAAGAAATGACGACGATGGCGCATATCGACGATGTAGAGTTTCATGAATACGTAGTAACACTGCCTTTAGATTTGCCCCTTGGTTATCACGATGTAGCCTTAAGCGCTGATTACGATGAGTTTGCGCGTTCTCGCTTAATTGTGGCTCCAGAAGCGTGCTACACGCCAAACGAAATTAAAGAAGGCAAAAAAATATGGGGCTTAAGCGTTCAACTTTACTGCGTTCGCAGTGAAAAGAACTGGGGGATTGGTGATTTTTCTGATTTAGCTCTGCTTATTGAAAAAGCCGCTGGTGTGGGCGCAGACTTTATCGGACTTAATCCTATTCATGCGCTTTACCCTGCAAATCCCAACGCGTGCTCGCCTTATGGGCCAAGCTCACGTCGCTGGCTTAATTATTTGTATATCGATGTGACTGCCATTGACGGCTATGACGATGCATCAGTACAAGCGGTAGTGAGCAGTGATGAGTTTAAAGCCACGCTTGAACATGCTCGTAACGTAGAACATGTAGACTACGAGGCAGTCGCCCATGTGAAACTGGCTGCGCTTAAAGCAGTATTTGATGTTTACGATGCCAAATACCTTCGTAAAAGCACAAAGCAAAATAAAGCGTTTAAAGCCTTCGTAGAAGCGGGCGGTGAAAGCTTAGATATGTTAGCGGTGTACGACGCCTTGCAATCGCACCTAAAAGCTGAAGGTAAAGACAGCTGGGGATGGCCGGTATTCCCACAAGATTACAAAGACTATTACAACCCAGCCGTGGCTAAGTTTAAGAGTGCAAACGAACAAGACGTCAAATTTTACTTGTTCCTACAGTGGATTGCCGCCCAACAGCTTGAGCTTGCAAGCAACAAAGCTACTGATGCAGGCATGACCATTGGTCTTTATCGCGACTTGGCGGTAGGCGTTAGTGAAGGAAGTGCGGAAATTTGGGGTAACAAAGACCTATACTGCACAGGCGCAAGTGTAGGTGCTCCACCGGATATCTTGGGCCCACTAGGCCAGAACTGGGGGCTGCCGCCTATGGATCCTCGTAAGCTGTATGAACAGGGTTACCAGCCCATTATTGACCTGTTTGCGTCTAACATGGCGTCGTCAGGCTCATTGCGTATCGATCACGTCATGGCGTTGCTGCGTTTATGGTGGGTTGTGAAAGGCGATAACGCAAAAGATGGCGGCTATGTTTATTATCCTGTAGACGATTTACTCGGTATTCTAGCGTTAGAAAGTCACCGCAATCAGAGCCTGGTTATCGGTGAAGACTTGGGTACTGTACCAGAAGAAATTCGCAGCAAGCTTGCTGATAATGGCGTGTACTCATACCGCGTATTTTTCTTCGAACAAGCGGAAGACGGCGGTTTCTTCTCACCTAGCCATTACCCTGTTCAGTCTATGTCAACGTTGACTACTCACGATATGCCAACGCTGATTGGTTACTGGCACTGTTTAGATTTAGAGCTAGGCAAAGAAATAGGGCTTTATCCAACAGAAGAAATCCTTCAAACGCTTTATGCGGATCGTCATGAAAATAAACAGGCAATACTTGATACGTTGCACGGCCACGGTTCAATTGGCGACAATGTAGGCCGCGATGTTAATCATACGGGTATGAATCGCGAACTGAATAACGGTATGCAGGTGCACATGGCAGGTGGCTCGAGCGCATTATTGAGCCTGCAATTGGAAGACTGGTTAGAAATGGATAAGCCGGTCAATATTCCTGGTACTTTTGACGAGTATCCAAACTGGCGAAGAAAACTCACAGAGAATATAGAGTCGATGTTCGATAGACATGATATAAATGAGTTGGCGTCTAAACTTACTCATGCCAGAAAGCAAGCAAGTCAGGGTTAATTGCCATTATCAAAGAAATGATAATAGGCGGTTGCCTGGGTAACTTAAACGAGTAAGATAAAGTACCAAGACGGTACTTGATAGAGCTTAAATGTATACAACGCATTTAAGCTCACAATTCAACCCGCTGCCATGCGGGTTTTTACTAGGAGTAGCGAATGCAATTAGCGCAGCAGTTTGAACAGGTATTATGTTCTCAGCCGTTTTCCCATTTAGGTGTAGTTAAAAATCAGCAGAAGTCGGTACTTCGCGTTTGGCGTCCTAATGTCAGCAAGATAACGATTGAATGGGAGAATGCAGCGCTAGCAAATGTAAACGTTACCTCCAAAAATGGTCTTTTTGAAACACCACTGCCTAATGAATATCAGGGTGAGGTTTATCGCGTTATCGCCGAAGGCTTGAATGACGATAAGGGCTATATCGATCCTTATCAATTCTCCGAGCAGGCGTATCATGCGGTACACTACATCGATAGCAAGCCTTCAAACTTGTATGAGCAAGCGGGCGCGCAACTTTTAACACTCGCTTCTTCAAAAGGCGATGCGATAAAAGGTGTCAGGTTCTGCGTTTTCGCGCCCAATGCGAGTACGGTGTCGCTCATTGGCGATTTCAATCAGTGGGATGGGCGCACGCATCCTATGGAAAAGACCTCCATGGGATACTGGGTACTGTTTGTGCCAGAACTCGCAGAGGGAGAGCGCTACAAGTATCATATTAAAGATGCACACGGCCACGACCTACCGCACAAGGCTGACCCACTTGGCTTCAGTGCAGAGCAGTATCCTTCTCATGCTTCGAAAATTTACAACCACAATAACTATGAGTGGAATGATAGTGCATGGGTGGAAAAGCGAAAGAGGAATAAATACAACAGCCCAATGAGCATTTATGAGGTGCACCTTGGCTCTTGGAAGCGCCCGGGTATTGAAACTGATGCGCGCTATCTTACTTATAAAGCGCTGGCCGATGACTTAATAAGCTACGTCAGCGATATGGGTTACACTCACGTTGAATTGCTGCCTATTTCCGAGTTTCCTTTCGACGGTTCGTGGGGCTATCAGCCCGTGGGAATGTTCGCACCAACGAGTAGATTTGGAAACCCAGATGAATTTAAATACTTTGTTGATAAGGCTCACCAAGCAGGTATAGGCGTAATTATCGACTGGGTACCTGCACATTTCCCGGAAGACGGCCATGGCTTGGCGCGATTTGATGGTTCTTGTGTTTATGAATATGAAGATCCGAGGAAAGGTTGGCATCCGGATTGGAATTCTTGCATTTACGATTTCGGCAAAGACACAGTTCGTCAGTTTTTAGTTGCAAACGCACTGTTTTGGCTAGACAAATTTCACGTTGATGGACTCAGGGTTGATGCAGTGGCATCCATGCTTTATCTCGACTATTCACGCAATGACGGAGAGTGGATCCCGAATGTGGATGGTGGCAACGAAAACTACGAAGCCATCAGCTTACTGAAATGGATGAATGAAGAAGTGTACAAGCACTTCCCAGACGCCATGACAATTGCCGAAGAATCAACGTCGTTTCCCAAGGTTTCTCGCCCAGTATTTGATGGTGGTTTGGGCTTTGGCTTTAAGTGGAACATGGGATGGATGCACGACTCATTACACTACATCGCTAAAGACCCCGCCTATCGCAACTATCACCATGGCGATATTACCTTCAGCATGGTTTACGCGTTTGACGAAAACTTTGTGCTGCCTATCTCGCACGATGAAGTGGTACACGGCAAAGGCAGTATGCTGCATAAAATGCCTGGCGATGAATGGCAGCAAGCTGCTAACCTGCGTTGTTATGCGGGCTTTATGTACGGTCACCCCGGTAAGAAGCTTAACTTTATGGGGAACGAGCTTGCGCAGGCACGAGAATGGAACCATGACAGTAGTTTAGACTGGCACTTGCTCGATTACGAAAAACACAAAGGCATTCAAGCGCTTTATAAGGCGCTCAACAACCTCTATACGTCTACGCCAGCGCTTTACGAGCAAGACCACGAACCAGGGGGCTTTGCTTGGCTCGACCACAATAATGCAGACCAAAGCGTGGTTTCATTTGTTCGCATGTCAAAAGATGCGAAGCAAAAAGTATATGTGGTATCTAATTTTACGCCTGTGCCACGTCAGAACTTCAGAATAGGCGTAGATGATGCATGCACACTAACGCTAGCACTAAACACTGATGATGGTGCATATTGGGGTAGTGGCTACGACGTTGCTTCTACTGTTAATACGCAAACCATACCTTGGAATGAGCGTACTCACTCTGCAGAAATCACGTTACCGCCGCTAGCCACGGTATTTTATGTTGCCAATGTGGATTAATCCGACTAGGGCGACACGCCCTAGTGAAGAGATAAATTGAGAACGAAGTGAACGAAATTCGAGACACCGCACTAATTGTAGAAAGTGGAATGGGGAAGGCATATCCACTTGGCGCAACAGTTACACAAGATGGTTGTAATTTTGCCGTATACGCGCCCGATGCGAAGGCGGTCGTGTTGTGTTTTTTCAATAGTGACACAGAAGAGGCGGTGAGTGAGCATCCTTTGCCTGAGAAAACTGGTGATGTTTGGCACGGTCGTTACAGCGGCGTTAGCGCAGGACAATACTATGGTTATCGCGTAGAACGCGGTGAGGGAGGGTTACATGCGGTACCCACCGACAAACTGCTAATCGACCCTTACGCCAAGAAAATTAGTCGCGCAATAAAATGGGACGCTAGGCAATACAAACACGACTCTCAGTTTATGATCCCCAAGTGCATAGTAATTGATCAAAATGACTATGCGCCCAGTCATGTTAGCGCGCCTGTTATACCGAAACACAAGCGAGTAGTTTACGAAGCACATATTAAAGGGCTCACAAAACTCCATCCCGATGTACCTAAAGAACACCGTGGCAAATTTATCGGTGCTGCCCATCCGAGTGTCATCAAGCATCTCAAAGCATTAGGCATAACCACGGTGCAATTTATGCCGTTGTGTTCATTCATGCCTGAACCATTTATTACAGAGAAAGGCTTAACCAATTATTGGGGATATAACCCGGTTAACTTCTTTGCACCTGAACCACGCTACGGTGTGGCAGACGCGCTTGCTGAACTGAAGTCTATGGTAGATGCTTATCATACTGCCGGACTTGAGGTTATTGTTGATGTGGTATTTAACCATACAGCAGAGGCAGGCAATGGCGGTCCTATTCTTTCTTATAAGGGGTTTTGCCCTTACCAAGCGTACTTATTAGAGCAAACGAAAAACGGAGAATTGGTTTATTCCAACCATTCAGGCTGTGGTAACACGGTAAATACCGCGCAGCCATTTATGATGGGACTTATTTTAGATGCCATGCGCCACTGGGTATCCGTAATTGGCGTTGACGGCTTTCGTTTCGATTTAGCAGTATGCTTGGGAAGAGAGCCACAAGAATATAGTAAAAAATCTGGGCTGCTGAGAGCCATTAGTAGCGACCCTGTTCTAAAAGAGAGGGTATTGCTTGCCGAACCCTGGGATATTGGGCCTGGCGGCTACCAAGTGGGTAACTTTCCGTCCCCGTGGTTAGAGGTGAATGATAAATACCGCGATACGGTGCGCGCCTTCTGGCGTGGAGACGATGGCGTTACCGCGGACTTTGCTACCCGTTTAATGGGCTCACGGGATATATTTCACAAAGGCCATCGACATATCAGTACGTCGGTAAATAACGTGACATATCACGATGGGTTCACGCTGCACGATATGGTGACCTACGCCGAACGTCACAATCTCGATAACTTAGAAGAAAATCGAGATGGCCATGGACACAACCTGTCTGCCAATTATGGTATTGAAGGGGAAACGAATGACGAGCAGATACTCGCTATGCGTGAGCGTCAAAAGCGCAATCTCTTTGCAACGCTGATCTTCTCGCAAGGTACCCCGCATATTCTTGGTGGCGATGAATTAAGCCGCACCCAAAATGGCAATAATAATGCCTATTGTCAGGATAATCCTATTAGCTGGATGAATTGGGAATTAAACAAGCGCAAGCAAGATTTTCTTAGCTTCTGCCAATATGTGATCCGTTTGCGTCAGTCCTCTTCACTGTTAAGCGAACTAAAGCTGCACGATGATACTTTTACGCTCTCACGAAATGTAAAAGAAATAAATTGGTATAAGCCCGATGGTTCTGACAAAGCGTCTGAAGACTGGAATGCGCATCATAACAAAGCGTTTGGTGTGGAAATAAAAGGTTGTGTAACGGGCGACCAGAAGCCAGAGCACTGGTTTTTGTGTGTTAATGCAAGTGAAAGCGACGTGCGTTTTCACCTACCTTCTGTCATACCCAGGGGAGGGTGGACCATGCACTTGGATACGCGCTACAGCTCTCTTGAAGAACAGCCTTCAATTTGCATTCAGAAGGTGTTTTTACAGGCCAGCAAATCGCTAACGTTGTTCAGTTTTTCTCAGTTCTCTGGATAGAATAATGGCTTACAATACGACCTTATACTTGGTTAAGGATGCCTTTAAAGAATTTAAGAGTACCGCTAAACGGCTCTAAACTCAGTGCACGTTAGCTGAATAAGAAACAGAGTCTTTACCTTTGTGTGAATTTCATACAGCATGGGCGAGAGCGCGTAACACAGGTGCTGAATGCGTGCCAAAATCTCGGCTAAACTAGCTTACAAAACCCGTTAATGTTTACCGCTGGTGACAATTACACCACTGCGCACTAAATTGTTAGCTTAGACTGTTCTTTATTCTTTCAGGTGGTATCATGCGCAGCCATCTGAAATGTGAGGGTGTTCCTATGCAAAAGAAAGGTGGTAATTCGCACGAAGACAAGTCGTGTGATATTGGTTTTATCGGTTTAGGGGTGATGGGTAGTAACCTAACCATGAACCTAGTGGACCATGGCTATCGTGTAGCGTGTTTCGATTTAGACCAAAACAAAGTTGAGTCTATTCTTGCCAAAGACGCAAGCGAAAGAGCTGAAAATACTGAGCCTCGTGTTGAAGGCTGCAGTTCTTACACCGAGCTTTTAAGCAAGTTAAAAGCCCCGCATCTTATTATTATCTCTGTGCCTGCTGGCGATCCTGTTGACCACGTTTGCAATCATCTTATTGACGCCGGAATTCACGCTGACGATATCGTGGTTGATACTGGCAACAGTTTGTGGACAGACTCTGTAGCACGTGAAGAGCAGTACAAAGGTAAATTTATCTTCTTCTCTACCGCCGTGTCAGGTGGTGAAGTAGGCGCTCGTTTCGGGCCATCTCTTATGCCTTCAGGCAACCCTTATGCATGGACACGCATTGAGCCTGTTCTTAAAGCTATTGCTGCAAAGGTTGACCCAGAAACAGGTAAACCATTAGAAAGCCATACGCCAGGTCAACCAGTGTTAGAAGGCGAACCATGTGCGACCTACATCGGTCCGGTTGGAGCCGGGCACTATGTAAAAATGGTGCACAACGGTATCGAATACGCCGACATGCAGCTTATCTGCGAAACTTACCATGTTATGCGCGAAGCGCTACATATGGCGCCAGCTGAAATAGCAGAGGTGTTTCGTCGCTGGAACGAAGGCAAGCTGAATAGCTACCTGATGGAAATTAGTGCTGAAGTTCTTGAGCAAATGGATCCAGAAACACAGCAGCCGTTGGTTGATGTGATCTTAGATAGAGCAGGTCAAAAAGGTACAGGCCTTTGGACTGCAGTAAGCGCATTACAGGTAGGTAGTCCGGCACAGACCATCACTTCTGCGGTATTCGCGCGCAGTATTTCTAGTTTGAAAGACGAGCGTGTAGCTGCGAGCAAGGTTCTTGCTGGCCCTGATGCGCCATCGTTCAGCGATGATGAGAAAATGTCGATCATTAACAAGCTAGAGCAAGCGCTTTATTGCTCTAAAATCTGTGCGTACGCACAGGGCTTCCAGTTAATGGCTATGGCAGGCAAAGAACACGGCTGGACACTGGAGTTTGGTGAAATAGCGAAAATATGGCGTGCAGGCTGTATTATTCGCGCCGTATTTCTTCAGTCTATTTCTCAGGCTTACGAGAATAACGAAGACTTAGCCAACTTGCTATTGGACCCGTTCTTTGCGGAACAAATTACGCAGTATCAAGCTGACTGGCGTGAGTCAATTGCACAGGCGACACTGGCTGGCGTGCCTTGCCCTGCAATGATGTCGGCGCTAAGCTATTACGATTCGTATCGCACAGCCGTGCTACCTGCTAATTTGCTGCAAGGCCAGCGCGATTATTTTGGCGCACATACTTATCAGCGTGTAGATAAGCCAGCAGGTAAAAAGTATCACATCGAGTGGAGTGATCCTGCACGTCCGCAAACCGCTATCAAAAAATAGTATGAACTAAATAGTGTTACACGCGCTCATAATTGAGCGTAAACTATCGAAAGGTGTATTTGTTTTCAAATACACCTTTTTTGTTTTAAGAGGTAAGTTATGTCGACAGATGAAAAAGCAAACGCATCAGTAGCTAAAAAAGACTGGAAAACTGAGCTCACTGACGAGGAATATTATGTATGCCGCGAAGCGGGTACTGAGCGACCTTTCACTGGAGTATTGCTAGACGAGCAGCGAGATGGATTGTACGTGTGTAAGTGCTGCGAAGCGCCACTTTTCCCCTCAGATACTAAATTTGATGCTGGTTGTGGATGGCCTTCTTTCTATAAGCAGCTTGATGACGGTAATGTAGATTACAGAGAAGACTTGAGTCACGGTATGCGTAGGGTTGAGATTTTTTGTAAGCAGTGTGGCTCGCACTTAGGCCATGTATTTCCAGATGGTCCTGCGCCAACGGGTCAACGCTACTGCGTAAATTCGCTATCTATGACCTTTAAAGGCGAAGATGATACACAAATTAAAGGTTAAAAAGCCCTAGGTGAGCGCTTGATTAAGGTAAACATCTGATTAAATTTTGACCTCACGTGGGAAGTC
The DNA here is from genome assembly GCF_041414725.1 of Alteromonas sp. DY56-G5. Taxonomy (NCBI): domain Bacteria; kingdom Pseudomonadati; phylum Pseudomonadota; class Gammaproteobacteria; order Alteromonadales; family Alteromonadaceae; genus Alteromonas; species Alteromonas sp. DY56-G5. The sequence continues at coordinate 11,598 of NZ_JANHZQ010000033.1, forward strand.
GAGAGATCCAATCATAAAAAACCGCCCATAAATGGCGGTTTTTTTAATTATTTACCAATGAAATTGTGTAATTGAGTTTCAAAAAATCAGAGCTTATCCAGTTTCAATGAATCTGCGTTGAAGGTCGCGCTATTCAAATTACTGACTATTTCATCAACAATGTTATCTAGAATGCCTACTGGAAGGGCATAGCGTTGTCCAAGTTGAACACGCTGAGTGTCGTTAAGTCTCTCATCGAAGGCTTCAGCCACACCATACCAAACATAGGCAAGGCGATAGTTGTCCATATCCATTCCCATTGAAGCAAGAGAGTAGAAAATACTGACATCAATGTCGTCGCTATCTGTATATAAACTTAGCGCGCGATATAAGGTTTCAATAGTACGCTTTTGGTCTGTTTTAATCTGAACAGAGGCCAGTGCGACCAGTAGCTTTGGATCGCTTACACGGTTGCTGGCAGCGTAGCGCTCAAAGCGATGAAAAGCCTCTTTGTCGTTATATCGTGTCCAATGATAGTAAGAAAGGTAAGGATCAAGGGAGTCTTTCGTCTCGCGGCTTAGGCGTTTAATTTCACGCTGAGCAGTAATAACGCCTTTTAGCCGTGTCGCTTCCTTGCCTTTACGTTTAATGTGTTCGATATGCTGCACTTCTTCGACGCAGGTTAGATACTCTTCGAAGTTCAGAAGGAGAGGGTACTTGTAAGCGTCGTCTTTTGAATCTTGATTGTAGTAACGCAAGCGAATAATCTCAGCTCGCTCGCCGCGACAACGGGCATCCAAACTCAAATCTAAGCAAATCTCGCTGTGAGATTCACAAATTTCACTGATAGTAGGTTCAAAAAGATCGCCACAACCCGTCAGTGTTGTCGCTGCTGCCAGCCACACCGTCGTTACATAACCTTTTGTTGGAAACTTACTAAATAAACTCTCTGTTATACGAGTTTTCATAGAGGTTTTGAAACTTATCAACAATTTGGTCTTCCTTGCTTGTTTATTTAAGATACTGCTCGTCACCGTCAGGCGAAAACTCACCTAGTGTACCCTAAAAATAATAAAAAGCTGACGCGTAATTAGGATTAGTTGTACGTGTTTGTGCCACAAAAAAATTGGCTGCGCATACAACAATGACAACACCGTTAAATTAATATCGATGAAGGCAGAAGCATGAATCAACAGTTTGAGCAGGAATTACAAAGCAGCTGGCAAGAGCGTCAGGAATACGCAGAAATGATGTTGCCCCTTATTGGTAAATTGTATCGCAATAAGGCAGTTGAAATTTCGGTTTATGGACGCTCGCTACTGAACGCTAGTGCTATTGATGTTATCAAAGCGCACCGTAAAGTGCGTCTGCACGAAGGTATTAAGCTACGCCTACGCGAAAGCTATCCAATCTTAGAAGCCTTGAGCAACATGAAGCTTGCTCCTGCACAAATTGATATTGGTAAATTGGCTTTTGATTTTCACTACGGTTCTGCGGTCGACAACAACGACCTTACGGCCTACCTTAACGAAAAACTAAACGACGTTGCCGATAAAGAGGACGATCAGAAACCTCAGGACGTTGTACTATATGGTTTTGGCCGTATAGGTCGTTTACTTGCTCGCTTGCTTATTGAACGCCAAGGTAAAAACAATAAGCTTCGCTTACGTGCCATTGTGGTTCGTGGCGGGCGCGATGGCGACCTAGAAAAACGCGCAAGCTTACTGCGCCGCGATTCAGTGCATGGGCCGTTCAACGGCAGCATCACAGTTGACCACGAGCGTAACGCGCTAAAAGCAAACGGTTCATACATTCAAGTCATTTATGCCAACAGCCCAGATGAAGTGGATTACACGCAATATGGTATCGATAACGCTATCATCGTAGACAACACGGGTATCTGGCGTGACCGCGATGGCCTTGGCCTACACCTTAAAGCTAAGGGGGCAGCGAAAGCTATCCTTACTGCCCCGGGTAAAGGTGACATCAAGAACATCGTACACGGTGTAAATGACGAAGAAGTAACACCAGAAGATACAATTGTGTCTGCTGCAAGCTGTACGACTAACGCAATAACGCCGGTACTTAAAGCGCTAGACGAAGAGTATGGCATTGAAAACGGTCACGTTGAAACCGTTCACTCTTACACCAACGACCAAAACCTTATCGATAACTACCACAAAGGTGATCGTCGTGGACGTAGTGCGCCACTTAATATGGTTATTACCGAAACGGGCGCTGCGAAAGCCGTTGCCAAAGCGTACCCAAAACTGGCAGGTAAACTTACCGGTAATGCTATCCGCGTACCTACACCTAATGTGTCGCTAGCGATTTTGAACCTAAATCTTAAAACACCAGTGGATCGTATTGCAGTTAACGAGTTCTTGCGCGATACCGCGTTGTTCTCAAAGCTTCAACACCAAATTGACTACACGGCAAGTAAAGAGATTGTGTCAACAGACTTAGTCGGCTCTCGCGCTGCGTCTGTGGTTGACTCTCAGGCGACCATCGCCGCAGATAACCGCCTGACACTATACGTGTGGTATGACAACGAGTTTGGTTACAGCTGTCAGGTACTACGTGTAGTTCGTGATATGGCAGGGCTAAGTTTCCCTACGTTGCCGCTTTAAGCAACACGCAGTTTAATTAACTGTATAAAAAACCGACCTAAGTGGTCGGTTTTTTGATGGTGTAAACATTTTGTATACTTTCTATAGTACAAAACCCGCTGTGCGCGTGGAATTTGTGTTTACGTCTATGCTAAATTAGCGCTCAAATAATGAGGAAAACGACAGTCTATGCATATTTCCAGTCAATTCGACAGCGGTAACATTGAAGTTGTTAGCGCACAATCACCAGACGATATCCGTCTAACCATTCCCAACGACAACCAATCTGAATTTGCTCAGTGGTTCCATTTTCGTTTAGTGGGCGAAACTTTTGTAACTCACACAATGACGATTGGTAATCTGGCTAAGTCAGCGTATCCAGAAGGTTGGAAGGGATATAACGTTCTAGCGTCTTACGACCGTCAAACTTGGTTTAGAATTCCTAGCGAATTTGACGGTGACAATCTTACGTTCTCACTAACGCTAGAACAGCCAAGTGTATACTTCGCGTATTTCATTCCTTTTAGCTACGAACGTCACCTTGATCTTGTGCACGACGCGCAGATGTCACTACTGTGCGAGCACAAATTCCTAGGCCTTACCCTTGATGGCCGTGATATGTCTATGCTGGTTATCGGTGAAGAAACACCAGAAAAGAAAAAAGTCTGGATCACGGCACGTCAACACCCTGGCGAAACCATGGCCGAGTGGTGTGCCGAAGGTATTATTTATCGTCTGCTCGACGAGCAAGATGGTTTGGCGCGACAGTTGCTTGATAATGCTGTTTTCTACATTGTGCCAAACATGAACCCAGACGGCAGCGCACGCGGTCATCTGCGTACCAACGCTGTAGGAACCAATCTAAACCGTGAGTGGGCGACACCATCGAAAGAAAAAAGCCCAGAAGTACTTTACGTACTGAATGCAATGAGCGAAATTGGTGTAGACATGTATCTTGATTTGCACGGTGATGAGGCATTGCCGTACAACTTTGTCGCAGGAAGTGAAGGTAACCCTAGCTACAATGACACCATCAAAATGCTTGAAAATACGTTTAAAGATGCTCTGTTGAACGCTACGCCAGAGTTTCAAGATGAATTTGGTTACGATAAAGATGAGCCAGGCAAGGCTAATTTAACCGTAGCGTCAAATGCGGTGGGCGAGAAATTCAAATGTATGGCATATACAGTGGAAATGCCATTTAAAGACAATGCAGATGTACCGGACGATATCTACGGTTGGTCGGTACAGCGTAGCCGTCAATTAGGTGAAGATTTACTTATTGGTGTGAATGCAGTTGTTAAAAAGCTAAAAGCATCAGAGCAATAAAACAAGAATAAGGAAGCGAAAGCTTCCGCAAAAAAGGCCTCGACAAAAAGAGGCCTTTTAATTATTAAAATAAAACAACAATTAAACATAATAAAAAAGGGGAATAACGTTGGAAGGGTTATATGGTTTTCTAACTATGCTCGATGGATTCTTAGGAGGCGCGTTCTGGTTTCCTTATGTACTGTTAGGCGTAGGTCTTTTCTTTACGGTTTATCTTAAATTTCCGCAAATTCGTTTCTTTAGACATGCCTGGCAGGTTGTTACCGGTAAGTTTGATAAAGAAAGCGATCCAGGCGACACCACGCACTTTCGCGCACTTACAACCGCACTGTCTGGTACCGTAGGTACAGGTAACATCTCAGGTGTTGCATTCGCTATTTTCCTTGGTGGCCCCGCTGCACTATTTTGGATGTGGGTAACCGCCTTTTTAGGTATGACTACAAAATTCGTTGAAGTTACTCTGTCGCACAAATATCGAGTAAAGACAGAAGACGGCACCATGGCCGGTGGCCCTATGTATTACATGGACCGTCGCCTAAACATGAAGTGGTTAGCGGTTGCATTTGCTGTTGCAACGGTAGTCAGCTCATTTGGTACCGGAAACCTTCCTCAAAGTAATGGTATCGCGCAAAGTATCGAAGCAACATTTGGCTTCGAGCCTTGGATGGTAGGTAGTGTACTGGGTATTCTTCTAGCCTTAGTTATTCTTGGTGGTATCCAACGCATTGCCGCGTTTACAGCGCGTGTTGTTCCAGTTATGGCTGTTATCTACCTCATCGGTGCGCTAGCGGTTATTTTCGCTAATCTTGACAACATAGGGCCTTCGTTTGCCGCAGTTATCGGTGATGCGTTTACTGGTTCAGCTGCCGCAGGTGGTTTCTTGGGAGCTTCGTTAGCTTATGCGTTTAACCGTGGGGTTAACCGAGGCTTGTTTTCAAACGAAGCGGGTCAAGGCTCTGCACCTATCGCTCACGCAGCAGCAAAAACGAAAGAGCCTGCTTCAGAAGGTATGGTGTCACTGCTTGAACCCTTTATCGACACTATTCTAATTTGTACCGTAACGGGTTTGGTTATTCTGTCGTCGGGCGTGTGGAAAGAAAAACACGAAAACGTCTTCGATCGTTCAGACATGTACTTTGTTGCAGGTCAATACGACGACTCGAATCAGGATGACGTAAACAAACTATATGGTTACTTGAATGAAATTGAAGGCAACAATGTACAGCCTTATACTGGCTCAATTACCGTTGTTAACGGCACGGCGGTAAGCGATGGTTTTACACTGCTTAACGCTAGGTCTGTAGCAGAAAACGTGAAGTATGCAGTAGGTAGTGAAGACTTGTTTACTGGCACGCTTAAGATTGTCGACGGAAAGCCGGTTAAAGAGAACCTTGAAGTAAGCGGTAAGTCACTGGTTCACTCGGCAGCGCTCACCACCATTGCCTTTACTCGCGGTTTCTTTGGCGATTTCGGTCAATATATTGTGTCAATTGGGCTTATGCTGTTTGCGTTCTCAACCGCCATCGCTTGGTCATATTATGGTGATCGCGCTATGACATATTTGTTCGGTCCTCGCTCCGTAATGCCGTATCGCGTCATCTACGTCGCCGGTTTCGTTTGGGCTGCATTCTCTGACACCACATTAGTTTGGGCACTTTCAGCTGTGGCTATCGTGGTAATGACCTTGCCAAACTTGTTCGGCATCATGTTGCTTTGCAAAGAGATGAAAGAAACGGTTAACGACTACTGGTCTCGACATAAAAAATAAGGTGAGTATTGCCTAAAGCATCGCCCCCTCTTGAGTTTCACTGAAGGGAAATGCAACTTGGCTATCAGGTAAAAATGCGTAGCGGTGAACTTTGTATAAAAGTTAACACCCTGCGCATTTTTGTTTTATGGCGATAAGGTTAATCCACAGAATCGACTTCATTGTTGTGATGAACTTAAGTATGATACCCATCCGCGTATAAATGCGTCTACGCTCAATAGCGAGTTGCGCATTTCCATTTCGCACCCAATAAACAGGAGCAACATATGGCATTAGTTGACTGTCCTTCGTGTAACAAAAAAACGTCTGACAAAGCGAAGACGTGTCCTCACTGTGACTTTAAAATCGGTGATGCGACCTCTGAAGATATAGAGCGCAAACAAAGCTTACAAAGATTTAAAAAGTTAGCCAGTATCCAGAACCAATCCCTTCTTGCTATGCTGATATTCGTTGCGAGTTTTGGCTTCATGTATTGGGGCGGAACACGCCCAGGTGATTTGCAACATAATTTAGCTATTTTGGGCGCAGTGGTTGGCTTTGTTTGGTACTTAGTAAACCGCGCGCGTATTGTTTACATAAAGCGTTTTTCCTAAATGAATATAGAAGCACTTTTAGCCAGCATGACGCCGGAGATTTACGAGCGTCTGCGTCAGGCTGTTGAAACAGGTAAGTGGCCAGATGGCACGCCTTTAAACGAAGAGCAAAAAGCAAGCAGCATGCAGGCTGTTATGCTGTATCAAGCAAAAATAGAAAAGTCCTCTGAGCATATGACAGTAGGTGAAAGCGGCGAAATCGTACATAAGAGTAAAGCCGACTTTAAACGCTCGTTACGCGATGAGCAGGATGATAATAATACAATAGCGCGGTTTAAACAGGATGATATTTAGTCGTATATTTGCGCCTTCACACCAAAGCCCAAAGCCTGAAAAACGGATGCAGGCAATCGAGAGTCTCTCTCCCGAAAAGGCACAGGAAAAAACAATTCTTCACGAACTGGCATTTAATGACGAAGATGCAAATGTCAGTTTAGCAGCACTCGAAAAGCTTAATAGCTTTGTGCTGTGGCTTAAAATGTCACAAATTGCCAAGCAGTCTCGCGTTAAAAAAGCGGCGGAGAAAAAGGTAAACGCCGCTTTGTTAGGCGAGGGGGATGTCACACTCTCCCGCCAAGAGATATTCTCTTTTTTAACTGAAACAGCCAACGCCGATTTGGTAGTGCAGTTAGTACCGCAAATGTTGAAGAAAGAGCCTATGCTCTTACAAGATGATGCGCTAGCTAACGCGCTAATCGAAAAAGTAGCGAAGCCATCTTTCACCCAGTTTGTCTTTTTAGAGGGCGCAAGTCCCCAACTGCAGACTCAATTAATTTACGCGCACTCAGACGTATCAGATTTGCAAAAGCTTGCTAAGAAAGTGTCAGATGATGCGCTTGCTACGCAAATTAATGCGCGGATCGATGCTATCAAAGAGGCTGCAATGCGCCCAGTGGAGCTTAAAAAGCAGCTCACTTTGGGACTTTCAAAATATCAGGCTTTACTCGACAAGTCAGATGTAGAAACCATTGATGAAAAGCGCAATGAGCTTGAGAGCGAATTGACTGGGCTGTTTGCTCAAATTGACTTACTCACTTCAGAAGAACGCGCTGATTATGAAGAAAAGCGCGCGCGTATAGGTGAGCAGCTCGAGCGATATTTAAGCCGTATCCGCCCAGCATGGGAAGAGAAGCAACAAGCGTCGCAACGTGCCAATACCAAAGCATTGTGCGAACAGCAGCTTACTCATGCCAAGGAGCAGGTAGCTTGGTTGTACAATAACAGGCTTTGTGAAGCGACGCTTGCTGATGTTGCTACGGTTAATGAAAGCGTGCGCGGTGTTGAAGCAACGCTTGAACAGCTAGCGCGTCTCGATGATGAATCTGCAACTGATAAGCGAATTACACAGATTAAGCGCTCTGTCGACGAACTAAACGACCAGCTTGATCGCTTCTCTATGCAGCAGCAATACGGCCAAAAGCTACTGATAAAACTTCAGTCGCTCGAAGACATTGCCGCTAAGATCGTTTCGGCAAGCGATAGCGAGTCGGGTAAAGATACCCGTGATGTGAGCGTTGAAGAAGCTAGCGCATCGACTGAGGATTTGAGTCAGGTAAATGGTGGCGACGCATTACAAAGCAGTAGTGTAGTGGCTCTTAAAGCGGAGTTTGACGAAGCACGTCAAGCGTATAAAGCGCTTAGTCGCGAAATCGATGCCATTCCTAAGGCGTTGTCTAAACGTTTCAACGCAGCGACAAGCACTGTAAATGCCAAAGAGCGTGCTCAAAAATCCAAAGAAAATGAGCAAGTAAAACACATTAGAAAGCACATTAGCGTTATCGATAACTTAATTGCTCAGGGTAAATTCCGCGTTGCTATTTCAAAATTTGCAAAGCTTCAGGAAAGTTATGCTGCGCTTCCTGGTTCAGCGAAAAAGTATGTAGAGAAGCGTTTTGAAAAGACCGCTGGTGATGTGTCGCGCTTAGAAGGATGGCAGGATTACCTTGCTGCGCCGCGCAAACCCGCTCTTGTAGAAGAAGCAAAAGCGTTAGCCAGCGCTGATGCAGAAAATATTAAGCAAAGAAGTGAGGCCATTAAGTATCTGCGTAAGCAATGGTTATCACTAACACCGTCATCGTCAACGAGTGAAGAAAGTAGTGATGACGCGTTGTTACAGCAGCAATTCGATGATGCACTTGAAAAGGCCTTCGAGCCTTGTAGAGCGCATTACGCGAAGTTAGATGCACAGCGGGCTGCTGCGCGTGAACAGCGCATGTCGATTATCGCTACGGTTAAGGCAATGGACATTAACATGCCGGAAGCCGAGTTAGTGAAAGTTTTCGATAGAGTGTCTAAACAGTGGCACGCTGCAGGTCAGGTTGAACGTGAAATTTATGAACAGCTGAAGCAAGAATGGAAGGCGGTATCATCGCCCATTCAGGCTAAAGTAAATCAATGGCAAAGTGACAACCAAGCCCAAAAGCGTGCGTTAGTCACCCAAGCTTGTCAACTTGCTATGGAAGAAGATGTCGCTGGCGCTGCCGACAAGGCTCAGCAATTGCAAAGCCAATGGAAGCAGGTAGGCCATGCAGGTAAACGTGAAGAGAGTAAGTTGTGGGCAGAATTTAAGGCTGCCAATGACACCGTATTTGAACGTTTAAAAGCCGAGCGGAAAGTACAGAATAATGCATTTAACGCGTTAGTAGATTCGCTACTCAAGCAAGTGGAAGCTGTTGACATCAACAGCGATGATGCAACGTTCAGTCAATCAATAAGCGACGTTCGCGCTCAGTTAACCGACTTGCCTAAAGCGCAACGTACGAAAGTAGATAAAAAGATTGATTCACTTGAAAGTAAGCGCGCGGCGCAAGCGAAAAATGCACAATCTCAAGCCCGATTGGCGCGAGCTCAGGCTCTGATTTCTTTACTACAGCTAAGTGTAGGTGAGGGAAGTGGTGATGAGCAATCTCTAGCGGAAACGTTAGGGAAGCGTTGGTCAAGCGTATTGGGTCAGTCAACTGGAAATAAAACAACTCAGCACGATAGACAATGGTTAACGGTAGCATTAGAAGTCGCAACTGGTATGCCAAGCCCAGATGCAGACGCATCTATACGCTCTAGCGTACAGCTACAAATGATGACATCTAAGTTGGAACAAGGCGAAGCGGCAACAGCTCCCGACATTCTTGCTGACTGGTTATCATACGACTCGATAAGCGAAGAAGATAACCATTTGCTGCAACGAGTTGTTTCAGTTATTGATACTCATCCTGAAATTGTTGCTTAAACGGAAAGCCTAAATGGAAAACAGTGTTGAGTTTCAATTTGAAACAGAAATGTCTGCCTATCGCTTTTTGAATACCGTGAAGCATATTGACGCAGAAGGGTTAAGAGTGAAGTTCGGGCGTACGGATCATCACGTGAGTGTAAAATACCGTTACGGCGTAGGTGAATTTGATTCGACGCTATCTACACTAGACGATCTTGCTCGTGAGTTAGGTGGTGAAGAAGTGTCTTAACTAACCAGTTAGGTCAAACCACGTCGACTGTAAATACAAAAAGGGCCAGACAATTGTCTGGCCCTTTTTTGATAAAAACGTGATTAACAGTCTTTATCTTCAGCGTCTACGCCTTCTTTCACATCTTCACAAGCGTCTTCAACGGCATTACCTGCATCGGTAACAATTTCGTCTAGCTCTTCGCCTGCGTCTTCCGCTTCACCGTCACCGCAAGCTGCTAGTGATAGTGCAAATGCTGATGCTACTAGTACCTTTGATAAGTTTTTAAATGAAAACATATCCTTACTCCTTTTTCCTATTAAAATACTTCTAACTCTTAGGCTCTTGGTGCTCTACCACGTAACGCATTTGCGATAAGTGAGATTACGAGCAACGCGATAAACACAAAGAAAAGAAACTGTGCGATACCTGTTGCTGCACCTGCGATGCCTCCAAAACCAAAAACTGCTGCAATAATGGCGATGATAAAAAATGTGATTGCCCAACCTAACATAACTAAATCCTCGTATTGCTTCCGTTACTTTCACTTTAACTAATGCTATCTTTGTGCCTGTTTTTTAAGTTATTGAAATATATTGATATAATTTAATTTTTCTCTGGTTGTCAGGCCGTATCTGCAGGCAATTAACGTCACGATTACACGTACGAATGCATTTTTTACATGATTGAGTAAGGCCCTAGTCACCCAACTTTACTCTTTGTGTGTTAAGGGCCTTTGGCTGGGGTTATTCTTTGATTCTTACCAGCTTCGGAGGAACGTGACAGCAAGGTTGTGGTTTGTTGTGGCGTCTGAATTGGCGCCTGGCGACGCAATATGATTATGTAAATATCCCATCTCAACGTGCCACAATGCGTTTTGCGCACATAGTTTTTCTCGTTGAAAATAAAAAAGAGGCAAAGCGAAAGGGAAGGGCCGCCTTGCCTGCAAAGGGAGAGTGTTTCGCCCCTCACACTTCCTAAGAATGGAGGGGCAATGGCCTATTTAGTTACCGTTTGGGTTGTAAGGTAACGAAGATTGGTGAGCAACAATACGCAGGTCGCCGTCACTATCTTTGACATAGGCAAAAGTGTATTCCACCTTCGTTTCGCCACCTTTTGTATCGGTAAAGAAGTAGTTGCCCATCGCCACGGCCATGCGACAGCTGTTGTTGATAATACCCACATTATCGAATTTCACATTTGTGTATGGCTTTATAGCAAAGCCTTTGTCCTCTTCGTAAGCGTCATTACCACCAACAAAGTATGAAAGCGCAGCATCGAAGCTTGAACGGAACTGGTCGTTAGCTGCAAGCGTTGGTTTAAACAGTACGCTGCTTAAATCGTAACCATACATAGCTTGGATGAAATCTGCGGCTTCGCCAGAGTAATCACCATCATTGCTAAATACTGCACCAATTCGCACTATGCCGTCACCCCACATCTTTTGTGCCGTTACCACTTCTCGCTCAGTAATACATTCGTCGGAATAAAGTAATGCGTTGTCGAGTGCTTTAGCTTTTAACGCCGGAACATTCGAACTAGCTGAATGCTCCATCTGCGGTTTTGCCACTGCACTGCAACCAGTCACCAACATTACTGTAGCTGCTACAAGGGTAGTTTTTGTCATTAACGTGCTTAGCTTTCTCATCGCCTGACTCCTTAGTCATTTGCAAAATAAATATGTGCTATTACCTGATTCAATTGCTTAGAGCAGTACCGCTACAACGTTGTTGCTAGAGGTTTATAAATCTGCTCTGCAGTTTATGGGTTTAATGATAGCTAGCTATGATGACGGAGACTTTTGTACAACATTAATAGAAGATTAACGGGTCATTAAAAATGCAAGAAGCACTTCAGAAGAATGGATAACAGCTATAAATTAGAGTCTATAGACTAAAGGCTATAGATTAGAGGCTTTAAATTAGAGAAAAGGGCTGTGATAGCAGCAGTGTCATCGACTCTTTCAAGAGGAAACGAATATGACACCGCCCAAGTTTGTAGAAAAGTGAAGAATGCAGTTAGCCAGTGGTCTGTTAGCCACAACAGAAAAGTAATGAAGACTAGTGCACAGGTTGTTGGCTTTAAAACACATTACGGTTTTGCTTATGTGTTTGAGCGATGCTTTTCAGTAACTGCAACTAGGGCCTGAAAAGCATTTCTATTAAAACTGATGTTTCAGAGCATTAGTGAGCGGCAAAACGCTCAGCTAGTTGCCATTTTTTGGCTCCAGAGGCTCTGATAGTACCTCTAAGACAGTAAAAGCATTTTTACCTAGACGCGTTTTATCATTCGCCATCATTACATCAATAGTAAAGTAGATGTCGTTAATTTGAGTTTTCACAACGTCGCTTGAGCTTGGGACGGCCATAGGCTGTGCCACTTCATCGCAGCCTGACATAGTGCACTGCCTGTCTGTTTGAAATGCCACGGGCTCTTCCTTGTTCGCCATCACTTCTCGCGCAATAACGGGCTTTTTATCCACGTTGGTTTTAACGATGGCCAAATAAGTAAAACCTTGTTTTTGTGCAATTTCCGCTGCTCTGTAAAGAGCATATTGCTGTACTTTATCAGCAGGAGTCTTGTCTGTTGCCTTAAAAAGAACCTTGTATTCGTTCTCAGAGATTTTTTCGCTTGAATGGCCATAGGCAGCTTTGGTACTCGCTGACTTATAGGGGGTTGGGGCTGCTACAGGGGTCGATGAACAACCTACTATTGCAAGGCTAAACGCCGCACTAACGCAGGCAAGCATCAAACGACTTTTCTTCATACTTTTTTTGTTGTTCATCTCACATATTCCTTAGTACTGTGATCATTGAAATAGCGACAATAACGCAGTCCTACTTATTGCCATTAGGGCTTGATTGCGTTTTGCTTTGGGTTTTGCATCTACCGCACCCTTGTATGCGCCAAGGGTTGCGATGCCAAGCAACGTTTCAGGCTTTCCCATCATCAGTTTACATTGCCTCTTTGCTTGTGTAAGTGCAACATCTGCATGATGTTTTTGCGAAAAATAAGCATGCTCTTTCTGTGCTATATCTTTCATATTCGATTTTAAAAAAATGTTCATCGCTTTTCCTCACTATTGGCGGTGGCTTTTTACGCAATGGTAAGCATTTTCACTATCCGAAAACCCGTCGCCACGTTTGAATGAGTCTGCTAAAGCTCAAGTAATTAAATGAATTTTGTGCAAGTTTAAATAAACAAAAGGCCGCAACACTGTTAAACACCAACAACAGGAGTGGAACTACCACATAGCTAACGCCCACACTATGAAGTATAGCGCCAATAGCGATGTTTAAAATGAGCCAACATACAGTGCCCACCGCAAATGCCGCTAAGCATGCAAAGACTGTAACAAAGAAACTCTTTTTAATGAGCATCAATTCACTGTTAGTGAGCTCTAAAAACGCTAAACCCTGCGCTTTTCGCTGGGTAAATGCTTCAGAGAATGCCGAGAAGATATCCGAAAACGATGGGTCGGGGTAATTCTGTTGCGTCGACTTGTGTTGCGTAGAGTGTTCAGAGGCTGCTGATGCAGCGTTAGCATTGTCACCGTTGCTTTTAACATTATGATTCGCCTGCGCCGCGGGCGGCGTCAGGCGAAAAGGATTTTCTGTGCACAGATTGTACTTTGCTCTTCGAAAATCAGGTACAGTCATCGAGTTACTTCTTACGTAAAAGTGACGTCACTAACATTCCTGCTGCGAATGCGATACCCGCTGTCGCTACTGGGTTTTCAATGGCATATTTACGTACGTTTGACGCCTGCCATTTCTGCTGCGCCAGACGCTTTCTCGCTGACATGTTCTCTGCAGACGATGTAGCAGTGCGACGAATGTTTTCCTCCGCAATGCCAGCACTGTCTGCTAACTTGTCGACTGACGCATGAAGAGAATCTTTCAGTTGATCCGTTACTGGGTGACTCGGCTCAGCCACGCTGTTTGTATCGTTATGTTTAGCTGTTTGCGATTTAACTGAAGCTTGTGTAGCCATAATACTCTCCTTAATATTTTAGGTTCATATAGGTAGCTGCAACTGATATACCAAATTATTATCTTACTGTTTTATATGATTTATTTTTATTTTACTATTGTTGCGTGAGGTGCTTATGTGCAAGTCTCACACACTGTTGTGTCTTACGTCTGTAATATTTTCTTGCTCTTGATGATGCGCTGCTCAACCTCCGACATTCGGTACAGGTTGGCAGCGAAATAATTAACTCTTCAGCCCACTACCGAAGCTAAATCGTCTTTAGTGACAGGTTTGAGCAGTGCACTGTTGATCCCTATAGTTGTCATCGTTTCGGAGTCCGCTTCGTGGCCGCTTACAATAGTAAGGATGGCATCTGGTAGCTTTTTCTTGAGCTCACTCGCTAAGTCGTAACCGTTATAATCGGGAAGGGTAAGATCCATAAGAATGTGATCGAAACGTTGATTTTCTGCAGCCTGTAATGCTTCAGCACCGCTGTACTGAGTAGTGACCGTATGACCTAAGTGGGAAAGAAACAATTGTAGTAGCTCCGCCGCATCCTCATCGTCTTCAATCACAAGTATATGCTTATTGGCAGGCTGATCTGAATTACCTTTTGAATCAGTAGACTGGATTTTCTTCTCTGCTTGCCCATTATCTGCAAGTCCTCGATAAGCGGTTTCGTCCTCTGGAGCGTGCGGCTTGTCTATTGGCATGTCTGCAACTTGTGCCTCCACGTTGGTAAATGTTACGTGATTACCTGGCGGGAGGTATTGCGAAAGCAAGTTAGCCAGTGCAAACCGGTCAATCGGTTTTCCAATTACGTCGTTAAACCCTTCGCGAATTAACGATTCTCTTAAGCCTTTGCGGCTTGCTGCTGTGACGGCTATCACTGGGATATCCTGCCCATGTCGTCTAATCGCATGTAGGGCTTCTATGCCATTCATCACTGGCATATGAATATCCATTAAAACGAGGTCGAAGGGCTGGTTGTGTTCATCCGCCTGCAACACGGCTTCCAGTGCTTTTACGCCATTTTCAGCGTAGCTAATGTCAGCTTGAGATTGACTCACAAGGTGGCCGGTTAGACGTCGAATTTCTCGCAAGTCATCAACAATTAATACGCGTCCAGTCACGTTTAAATTGATGCTACTAGACTCGACAGGTTGAATTTGGCCTAATTCAAGATCTATACGAGGCTGTTCAGAAACATCGCCAGGGTTTATATCAAATGTAAATGTGCTGCCTTCTCCTAAACGAGACTTAACATCAATGTCGCCGCCCAGTTTAGTGACAAGCTCTTTGCAAATGGCAAGTCCAAGTCCTGCTCCGCCATGATTGGCGCGCATTACATCTTCTATTTGTTCGAAAGGCTGAAAAATATTGCTGAGCTTATCAGGCGGCATGCCGATACCTGTATCATCTACAGAAAATCGCAGCAGTGTTTGACTCGAATCTTTTTCTGACGGCTCGTCGAGAGAGATGGTAAGCGTGATACTGCCCTTGTCGGTAAATTTCACGGCATTCGAAATAAGGTTCAACAATACCTGACGCAGGCGGGTAGGATCTGTGTGTATAAACTCTGGTATTTTTGTTTTTGAAACAACGTTAAGGCTTAGTCCTTTGTCTTTGGCATTCAAACGCATTAATGAGTGAATGTCCGTCAAAAACGCGCTTAAGTTCACTTCCTTAATGTTGAGTTCAAGTTTCTCTGCCATTATCCGCGACATGTCTAGCAAATCATTGAGTAGGCTTAACAGGTGCTTGCCATTAGAGTGGATAATAGATAACTCTTGTTGAAAAGGGCTGTTTCTCGCATCGTCTATAAGCAGTTCGGTGTAGCCAAGAATAGAGGTGAGGGGGGTGCGCAGCTCATGCCCTAAATGCGCAAGGAACTTATCTTTGGCCTTGTTCTTTTGCTCTACTTTGTTCCGCTCAATTCGCTCGTTCTCTATGTCACGGCGAACCATGGCGTATCTAATCGTGCGCATAAACCGCGGTGATTCAATTTCAGATTTTTGCAAATAGTCTGCGGCACCTGCTCGCATGACCATTTCATCGACGGTAGCATCCGACTGTCCGGTAAGTATCACCACGGGTAAATTGAACTGGTTAGATTTTAAAACACCCAATACATCAATCGCGTTCTCTGCACCCAGTAAGTAATCTAACAAACACAGGTCGAAACTTTGTGTCTTTAATGCTTCCACTGCGTCTAAGCTATTCGTCACCCACGTCAACTCAAACGTAGGTGACTCGCACTGTGCTAGATAGTCAGAGGTTAAGAAGTAATCATCTTCATCATCCTCTACCAATAAAATTTTTATTACCTCTGACATCTAGTACCTCGTTTACCGATAGGGCATTTTTGAAACTTTATTGAGTAACATGTTTGGGTTGTCAAAAATTCAACTAACCCTTATTTGTTTACTCGTGTGGTAATTCTACGAACTCTATCCAGTAACGTCCGAGCGCGCGCATTAGTTCAACCAATCCTTCAAAGTTCACTGGTTTTGTAATGTAAGATGCGCAACCTAGATCATAACCGCGAAGCATATCTTCCTCTTCTTTAGAGGTGGTGAGAATTACCACCGGGATACTGCGAAGCTTGGGGTCGTTTTTCAGTTCTTGCAGCGCCTCTCTACCGTCTTTTCTTGGCATGTTTAAATCTAGTAGAATAAGACTAGGTCGCGGTGCCGATGCAGGATCTGTATATTTACCTTCATGACGAAGAAATTCTAATAATTCAACGCCATCTTCGACACAAAACAGATTGTTTAGAACGCGGCTTTCATTGAGCGCGTCAACCGTAAGTAAGCGGTCGTCTTCGTCATCGTCCGCCATAAGTATATTGATAGGCTGAGTTTGTTTACGCGTCATTGTGTGTTTCTCCATTATTGTTGTTAGAACCAAACGGTTCACTATTTTTGGGTATTATTATTGAGAACGTTGCCCCTTCTCCGGGAGAACTAACTGCGGTTATTTGACCGTTGTGCCGTTCTACAATACGACGACAAACGGCAAGCCCAATACCCGTACCTTGGTATTCACTTCTACCGTGAAGGCGTTGGAAAGGGGCGAATATTTTTTCAGCAAACGATTGTTCGAACCCTATACCGTTGTCTGATACGGTTATTTTTGTCCAGTCGTATTCTTCAGCAAGCAGAATGTCTTTCGTTTCTTCTTCCGTCGCGTCCCTTGCAGATATCGTTACTTCAGGTCTCACGCCCTCGCTCTGAAATTTCAGTGCGTTAGACACTAAGTTTAAAAACAGCTGCTCTAATTGCGATTTGTCACCGCGAATAGTGGGCATATCGCTAACATTTATTTGCGCAGACTTTTCATCGATAGCGATTTCTAAATCGCCCATGATGCTATCCACTACGGTGCCTAGATTAACGTCGTCAAACTCTTTACCTCGTGTGGAAACGCGAGAAAAGGCGAGAAGGTCTGAAATAAGCATGGACATCCGCTCTGCTGCATTGAGCATGCGCGCAAGATAATCTTTGCCCCGTTCGTCTATCACATCGTTGTAACCCGATTCTAAGCGGTTACCAAATGCCCGAATTTTTCTTAATGGTTCTTGAAGATCGTGTGACGCCACAAAGGCAAAATCTTCCAACTCTCTATTACTTCGTGCTAACTCGTCTGAATAAACACTTAACTCTTGTGTTCTATCTGCTATCCGAGATTCTAGATCTTCGTTAACAGACTCTAGGTCAGCTTGATACTTCTCATGCTCACGGGAATTTATTTTGAGCAATAAAAATACCGTAATAATCAGTAGCAGAGTCGTTGCAGAGGAAATGATCAGCGTATTAACGGAGTCCCTCCTTAGGCTCATTAAGTTGGCCAAATGCGTGCCTTGCATATCTCGTTCTGAACCGTCGATTTCTCTAAATAAGGTTTCAAACTGTTTGTAGAGTTTTATACCCTTATCGCTATTCACTAAAATGACAGCTTGTTGCTCTTTCCCTTCTTTATACAGCTCAACTATTTCAATGACTTCATTGATTTTTGCTTTTGTTAAAGACAAAAGTTCTTCGATGCGGATGGACTGGTCGTTAATATCTGAAGAGAAGGAGCTTACTTCTACCTCATCCATTAATTCGCCGATTACGCTTAACGTTTCGGTGTAGTCGGTAAGATATTCTTCATCGCCAGTTAGCATATAGCCGCGCTGACCAGACTCCACGCGAAGTACAGCAACGTGAAGGCGGTTAACTGCATTGATAACACGGTTCGTAGTGAACAGCCGCGCTTCCAGAGCAGAAAGGTCATTCAATGTACTAACTACGTAAAATGAATTAGCAGTTATTACAATAATGACCAGAACAACTAAAATTATCCAACTGTATAGTGAAGACAATACTTTAGTAATCATTTACTTAATCCGAAACATTGCCACTTAACTCTGATGTCATTTCAGCAAGAGTATGGCTGCAGTCTTTAGCACTGCTTATTATTTTGTCCAACGCCACTAATGCCTTTTCAGGTGCAACGTCACCGTTTAATGCCATTTTTACTAGCTCAGCTTGCATTGATATTCTGTTTAATGGTTTGCGTGCATCATGCACATAAACACTTAGTCGAGAAAATTCTTCGCTAGTCATGCCGAATACCTCTTACTTAGTCGTCTTTACTTAAGTCGCCATATGCATGAAGACGGTTGTAAAGCGTTTTTGTACTAATTCCCAGCATTTCTGCTGCGGTGGTCTTATTGCCATTCACTTTTTCCAACGTGGCATAAATTAGCTCTTTTTCCACGTCTTCAATGGTTCTACCGGCTTGAAGTGCCGGTGTCGTGCTCTGTTTTTGAGCGAAAGGTGACTCAATGGTTTTTGGTAATTCAATCTCACTCTTTTCAGGGTCGCTCATAATGGCAGCGCGATGCACAAAGTGTCTTAGTTCACGCACGTTACCGGGCCAGTCGTAGGCTTGTAACGTATCGAGTTGATTATCTTCCCACTTAAATTGCGAGCCATTATCTTTATTGAATTCAGCAATAAAGGTTTTTGCTAGTAATGGAATATCTTCCTTTCTTTCACGTAGCGGAGGAATGGTGATTGGGAACACCGCAAGTCTGAAGTAGATGTCTTCGCGCAGTACTTTGCTTTGCGCAATCTCTTCCATTGTTCGGTTCGTGGCAGATACAACGCGGCAGCTCACCGGGATGGTCTTCGTTCCGCCCACACGAATAACAACCTTGTTTTCTAAAACGCGGAGTAAGTTGGGCTGCATATCAATGGGCATTTCTGTGATTTCGTCCAAAAAGAGCGTGCCGCCCTCAGCTTGTTCGAAGACACCTTCTTTACGTCCTACAGCGCCGGTAAATGCTCCTTTTTCGTGACCGAAAAGTTCGCTACCTATTAGTTCTTTCGAGAATGCACCACAGTTGGTTGCAATATAAGGACCTTCACTTTCTGAAGCGCGATGAATTGCGGCAGCCACCACTTCTTTACCTACACCACTTTCACCAAGCAGCATTACGTTTGCGCTAGTTTTGCTCACTCTAGAAATTAGCTTGTAGAGCTCTTTCATAATTGGCGATTCACCAATCAGCAAGTCAAAATGTCTCTCTATTTTTTCTTGTGCAGGTGCTTTTTCTTTTGGCTTTTGACTTAATACGGCCTCTATTTCCTCCCGTTGAATTGGCTTAACGAGGTAGTCGACCGTGGGGCCACACAGACCCTTTATCACGCTTTTCACAGAAGGGTGACCCGTTATCAGCGTAACGCGAGGGCGCTTAGGAAGTGCATCTAATTCATTGAACAAGTGCGCGCCGCTTCCATCGGGTAGCATGAAATCAAGCAGTACATGGTCAAAGGTTTCTTTTTCTAACCAATCGCGGGCTTCTTTGAGTGTGGCAGCGGTAAGTACTTCGTGGCCAAGAAACTCGATGATAGTACAAGCTACTTCTGTGAACTCGGCGTCGTCATCAACTAAAAGTACGGTAAGCACGTGGATGTCCCTCTCTTCTTTCGTTTCCTATTCAGAAAAATATGGAATAGAATCAATGTTATAGTTTTATCATACGCTATTAACAACGGAATGCTAAAGCGCATATTTAAAGTTTATTTATACGCTGCTTTAAATTGATAAGGCGTAAGCGCATCGGAAAATATCTAAACGCTTCAAGCAACCCGGAAACCTTGAACATTTGCTTAGATGCCAGGGATAGTCGGTTGCGCTACCTTCTTCTAATTTATCAACTCTTTGCGATCAGCGGTACACATCGCACTAAAGTACAGAATGTCTATATCTGTCTTTGTTTATTAGGTGATTTTATTTTACTTATCAGGAGCATTTGCAAAAAGTATTCCTGTCTTTAACACACCGTCACATGCAATCGATGGCATATTTTTCGCACGATTTAACTGTCTAAAGTTGCTTGCAATTTCATTATGGTTAATCGACTAGGTGCAAGAAATGTATATTAATTAGGCGAGAAGCCCGTCTGATTAGCGCGACTTTCGCAGGTAATGTGATATCAAAGGAATTGAAGGTGTGGGAAAAACAGCTGTAAGATCAATGACCTTGTACGAGTTGTTGGGGAAAATGCAGCCGCGAGCAAGACAAGATACGTTCGAGTTTGCCGAGTTTTGGGATGTGATGAAGAAAAGAGGCTTTGGACCAATGTTGGCGCTGCCATCTTTTATCGCTTGCACACCGATCGGGGCCATCCCTGGGATCCCATCTTTAGCGGGTGGGACGATTTTACTCATCGCGTTGCAAATTTTACTCGGTCGTAGGCATCCTTGGTTACCGCAAAGAGTGAAGCAACTAAACTGTGACGCCGATCAGCTTCGCTACATTGTCGAAAAGGTTAAACCGTATGCAGTACGCGTAGACCGCTTTTTAGTTCCTCGGTGTTTTTTCATGCGCCAGCCTGTGTTCAGATCATTCATCGCATTATGCTGTGCGGGTTGCGGACTTGTAATGATTCCACTCGAGCTTATTCCCTTTATGGGGCTTATTCCCGCTTTTGCTGTTTTGATTATGGCAATAGGCATGGCCACAGACGACGGTGCTGTGGCGTTATTTGGTGATTCATTATCGCTATTTGGCTTTATACTTGGGTTTGAACGCCTTGCAGTCGCGCTAAGTTGATGATCTAACTACTCAGTACACGAGTCGAGCATAAAATCTGACGATGGAAGGTTCATTGTTTGATATCGTAGCTCCCCAATAAAAGCACGGGCAGCTGGTCCCAACGTATCGCCGTCTTCGAAAGACAAATAAAGGAGCGCCTTACGCAACGCTGCATTATTATCGAGGGGAAGGGGAACGAGTGTACCGTCTTCTAGCTCATCTTTAATTATTGCTATAGGCAGCCACGCAAAACCCAACCCCTGAGCAATAATATCTAATGACGTTCTAACGTGGCTTACGGTCCAGCGTTGCTCTGCACCTAACCAGCCCACATCAGCTTTTCGTTCCGCGGATGAATCCCTTACCACAATTTGACGATACGCTTTTAAGTCTTCCAGTGTGAGCGTTCTATCCAATTGGTGCAATGGATGGTCGGCGTGAGCGACAGCTGCAAATTCAATTTCGCACAAGTCTTCGCTAAAGCCACTAGAAAACGCGAAAGGAGAGATGCCTAAATCAACTTTACCATTGCTCAAAAGTGAATTTGCGCCACTGAGTACAGTTTCTTCTATCTCGATACGAAGGAGCGGGAACTCAGCAGAAACTTTCGCTAGCACGTTATAAAGCAATTCAGACGGGAAAATAATATCCACCGCTATGCGTAAAGTTGTTTCTGTGCCAGATTTAAGGCTATTGGCAACGGCCTCGAGCTTGTGCGCTTCGCTAAGCAAAAAAGAGGCACGGCGATACATAAGTTCACCTTGCGGCGAAAGCTGGACTTTACGTCCAATATTCTCAAACAATGACACTCCAATGGCGTTTTCAAGCTTTTGAACCGCGTGGTGAACGCTCGATTGACTTTTGTGAACTTCAGCAGCAGCTTGATTAAAGCCGCCTGCATCGACGACGGCTTTGAACATTCGCCATTGTTCTAACGTAGATTTCAGCATACAGCGCCTTAAAACTCTTAATTAACGCTACTTATAGCATACGCGTGGTTAAGAAGTCATTTCTGGTTTGCTTGATTTATCGTGGGTACAGGGCATGTCACAACCGAAACGTTCTCATAACCCATCTTTATAAGTTGCTCTGCAGCTAGTTTTGCTCGAACGCCCGACGCACAGTGAATATAAAGTGGCGCTGAAGCATCTTTAAACTGTTCCAGTGCCTTCATTTCGAGCACGCCGCGTGGTATGTGAAGCGCAGAAGGTACGGGCTGATTGGCAACTTCGGCACTCTCTCGTACATCAATCAGTATACCGCTATTGTTTCGGCACTCACTGGCCGCTTGCTCCGCAGATACAGTGCGTAAGTTCACGTCTATGTTTTCTATTCGAGTCTTCATGTCTATAAGCATATTTTTCCTTTTTGCCTAAACTTAGTTGAAATAAGTAAAATCTAATATATTGATGTCAGCGTAATAAAACAATGTAAAATACGGCGATTCGTCGCATAAATTGGCAGGTCGGCAAAATGCCTTATACTTTAGTATAGTAAATGGCTAAATTGGTGCCGAAATACTTCACAGATAGAGAGTGCTTATGTCCGAGGATATGGTAATAGGTTCAGATGATATAATGGAACACGCTGCGGAAGCCGAGATCTTCCTTAAGCAATTCGCGAATAAAACACGCCTTATGGTGCTTTGTTCGTTGCTGAAAGAGGAAAAATCGGTAACCGAACTTCTCGAAGTTGTTAGCGTCTCGCAGCCAGTGATTTCTCAGCACCTTGCTTTATTGCGAGAATCAAAGATGGTGGCCACAAGAAGGCAAGGTCAAACTATTTACTACCGCTTAGCAGACGAGCGCGTCAAGCGTTTAATTGCTTTGATGTACGAATTTTTCTGCGAGTAATCTTCTTTTCGTATCTTAAGCTACAATGTCCGCCTTCAACAACGGACATTGTAAAGTTCCTAACTAAAAATCGCCAACAATGACATTCTTCGGTTATTAATTTCCGGTTTTATTCAATTGCTCGCAAAGCATAGGCACATAGCCTTCTTCAGAAATTTTTTCACTTTCCACTTCAGGTCTATCAACCAATTCGTCGTGACTTAAATTCACTACTACGCTGTGCGCCGCCCAGTCGATACTTTCAATATCGCTAGGTAGAAGTGCGAGATGTTTGCCACCCGGAAGCCAGTTGTTAGTATCTACCACTAGCATGATTATCTTCCAGCTCTCGGTATCAATGACGAAGTTACTAATGTGGCCCACGTTATCTGTGGTTGTAGCTACTTCATATCCACCAACTTCGCCCACTGCTCTTAGGTGGTTGGTACTTTTTTTCGGGTTTTCAGTTTCAGACTCTTCAGCGCGTTGTAATTCGACCAGTTCATTTGGATGTGCGAACTCTCCCCATGCTCCTGGACCAATCCAATAGTATCCGTAACCAAAGTATTTGAAGAGATTTTCTTCGTATTCACGTGACACAGGCTTATGTTCGTCAATAGAGGGGCTGTTTTTTAATGTATCAACTGTCATATTGATATGAACAGACTCACTATCTTCATCTAACTGTTTGACAGATATAGGTGATATCACCACTTTACGGCTAAGCGGTAGCCAAGTATTGGTATCTGCGACCAAGTAGCGAACAGTGAAGGTTTCGTCGTCGAAAAGGATATCGCGGATGCCGCCCACTTTGTCATCAAGGGCATGTATAGAAAAGTGAGTAAGCTGTTTTGAACTAATGATCATCGTTGCGCCTCCTTTGCATGGGCTCGTTTTTCAGAATGAAATGCACGACTCACTGCACGTCACTCTGTATTACTAATAAGTGTAGACAGTCCTTAATGTTTCTTCATTTTGTTCTTGTCTGAAGTTGATTGAGATCATTTGTTCAATAACAAAAAAGCTCGCCGGAGCGAGCTTTTTAGTAATGCTGTAGCGTTATGCTACATCGAATTCTTCATCAGAGTAATCTTCATCATAGTCTGACTGGTTACTCGCACTGCTGTGAAGGGTGTAGAAGTGCTTTTTGCCCCTTGCTAATCTGACGTATTTCGCCCAGGCTTTTTCTAGGTTATTGCTAGCTTCAACTTTACCTGTAACGAATTCGACGAAATGTCTCTCATCATCACTTTCAGGCGACAACTCGCCACTTTCAAGTCCTAGCAGTGTTTTGCCGTAGTGGGTTAGAAGATCGGCTTCAGTAATACTGAAGTCACCTGATTTACGAAAACCGTATGGAAACTTCTGAAGGTCAATATAAGGTTTTGCAGATTGTCGAATAGCTAAACTTTTCATGTTGTACCCAACGTAGTGTTTTGTTCAGCGCACTTTTAAGATAATTAAAAACGAAGATAAAACAAAAGATTTTTTTCTTATCAATAAAAAATTTTTAACGGTATAAAATCTAACACGTTAATTTTAGGTTACGTTAGAAAAGTGTACAGAAAGTACGAGGGGATAACCTCAAGTGTGAGACGCCTAAGCTTTTGAAATTAAATTGAAATGTAAGTTTTTATTTATTGGCCCTGCAACGGGTATCGCTATTACACGAGCGTAAATGAGTTGGACGTTAAAAGTCTATGAAAATCACTGATGAGAATAATCAAAAATTCTTGTCGCTACGATGATTAAAATTCGTTTTCTATTTTGTCGCTTAAGATAATAATTGAGGTGTGTTAACAACCCAGAGAAGTCAATGAGTAAAGACTATCGTTACCAGCGTGATGAATGGGACTCGGTAGAAGAGGAAGATTTTCACGCTAAAAAGCCAAGTTCCAAACGTCAAAGTACTGTAAAGGAAAAGCAGAAGCGTGACCTGCAACGCCGTGACAAACAGCGTCGCCTGCACCAAGAAGAGTATTAATTTAGCGAGTTGGTGAAATTTTAATAAAGCGTACCGTTTATAGCGGTGCGCTTCTGTGCTTTTGTGTTTACTTACCGTATTATCTGTGTCAATTTATCCCCACTTTGATTCGGTTGTACAATAAGCATGGATATACGCTTTCTCACCACCTTTATAGAGGTGGCAAAAACTCGTCACTTTGGTAAAGCGGCTGAAAACCTTTACCTCACTCAATCTGCAGTCAGTGCGCGCATAAAGCTACTTGAAGAGTATTTTCATACCACGCTTTTTATTAGGCAACGCAACAGTATACAGCTCACTCAATCTGGTGAGAAACTTCTGCCTTACGCTAGGCAATTATGCGCAACGCTAAACGAAGCAAAACAAGAGCTCCAAGTTCAATCCTCTGAATATGTTGTTTGCGGCGCAACACAGCTGGCGAGCGAGCTGTTATTGCCTCAGATGCTCAGTCACCTACACAACTCGTTTCCCGATTGGTCAGTAAAGGCTGAAGTTCTTACGTTAGATACACTGTCGCGACAATTGCACGAAAGGGTGACAGACTTATCTTTCTCCACTGAACCGTTGAAATCTGAAGAAGTAAACAGTGATGTATTGCTAGAGCAGGAGTTGGCGCTATATAGAATTGGACAAGCGTCTGAGACTATTGATGCATCAGATTTTGTGGCTATTGATTGGGGAGCTAAGGCAAGAGACTGGTTGCTTACTGCTTACCCTCAACTTCGCGATGCAAAGTTAAGAACCAATTCGTTGAATCTTGCGCTCAACAATTTACAGAGCGAAGGTGGTATTGCCGTATTACCGACCAACGTTAAGAGCCAGTTACCCGATAGTGTGAAAGTGACCAGAATTGAAACGTTAGAAAACGTATCGTTTAAGGTGTATGTGCACAGCATGAAGCAAGTCAGACGAGTGGGTCTAGCAGAGATAATAGAAAGCGTGTCTAAAGCGTGTTAACCGCTGCCAATAAATTTACCCACTGTGCCTAATTTAAAGGTATGTGAATCGCAGAATTAAAGAGAGAAACTTATGTCACAATTACATCCTTTATTGGAAAAAAACGCATTTCAACGACTAGAAGCAAGCCTTGCAACAATTAAAGCTGAAGAAAAGCTCTTCATTCTTAAAGATGAGCACGGCTGCGTAATGCTAACTACGGATGAAGAAGATGGTGTTCCGGTTTGGCCTGATGCAGAGTTAGCACTGTTGTGGGCAACCGAAGACTGGGCACACTGTGAAGCGATGGAATTAAGCACCGAAGAGTTTTTGACCAAGTGGGTGCCGGGCATGACACAAGATGAATTAATGGTCATTGTATGTCCTGTACCTGCTGAAGAAGGAGAGGTAATTACACCAGAAGAGTTTGCTGACTACCTTTAAGATGTGATCTCAAGGGGACGGCAAAGGGTAATTATCTAGTAAGCAAATGGGGCATAAAAACGCTTGTTGGGTACAACGTATCTGGCGCTTATTGTGCCTTTAATTAGTAACCCAAGGAGGCGTTATGTTTACTGAGCAACCCACAATGAATAGTCTATTTAGCCAACTCGGTTTAGGAAGTTCAGACGAAGAAATTGCTGAATTTTTTGAAACACATCGAGGGCTGAATAAGAGCCAACATCTTCATGAAGCGCCTTATTGGAATGAAAGTCAGTCTGCATTTTTGAAAGATGCCATTATTGAAGACGCTGCGTGGGCCGAAGTGATAGACCAACTTAATGCTGAGTTGCACGAATGATGGCTCTGCGCTCATAGATTTGAACGTCAAACTAATATTTAATGCTTTGAGAGAAGGTACTAGTCGTTTTGTTGCACCCATCTGCTGATGATTTGTGGTTTCTTCCGTTAGGTGGAACGGGCGAAATTGGGATGAACCTCAATTTGTATGGTCACGATGGTCAATGGTTAATGGTTGACTGTGGTGTTTCCTTTGATGAGCCTCTCACACCTGCCTACAAAGACGTCAGCCAAGCGTCTAACCAGAGTACGTTCAAAGCCACTACGCATCGCGTTGTGGCTCCAAACCCTTCATTTATTACTAAACAAAAAGAAGCACTGGCTGGCATTGTCATTACCCACGCCCATGAAGATCATGTAGGCGCAATTCCTTACCTTTGGGAACGTTTCCAAAAGCCAATTTATACTACGTCTTTTACCGCCGAAGTGTTAAGGCGAAAGCTTGCAAGGAGTAAATTGGCTAACCGTATTACCATTGTTGAAGTCGACGCAGGCGATACTAAGCAAATTGGGTCTTTTAGCGTTAACTGGCTTGCCATTACTCATTCGCTTCCAGAACCCTTCGCACTAAAAATCAATACACCAGTAGGCACAGTATTGCATACAGCAGACTGGAAAATTGATGCCAACCCTATAACAGGTTTACCGTTTGACGTTAGCCTTTACAAGCGACTAGGCAACGAGAATATTCTTGCTATGGTTGGAGACTCTACCAATGCAACAAAACCGGGCTTTTCAATTTCAGAGAGAAATTGTTACGACGGCCTATTAAGCACTATCGCGCCCTTGAAGGGGAGAGTGGTGGTAGGTTGCTTTGGTAGCAATATAGCACGGCTAATTTCGCTGGCTAAAGTCGCCAAGAAAACTAAGCGTTACATGGCGCTGTATGGTCGTTCGTTAATGAACATGTACGGCATTGCCAAACAACAGGGCATTTGGCCAGACGATTTACCGGTGACCGACCCCCAACATTTAGGTTATCTTCCCCCCCATGAAGTTTTAGCTGTAGCGACAGGCAGCCAGGGCGAGAAAAATACCGCGCTGGCGCGTTTTGCAAAAGACACTCACCCTCACCTTAGTTTAGACAAAGGGGATACTGTGCTATTTTCTTCGATAGTTATTCCCGGAAACGAAGAGAGTGTAGGCCGATTAAGTAAAGCGCTGCAGGCAAAGGGAGTAACGGTTATTCACAGTGAAGATAGCACGCTGCCAATTCATGCCAGCGGTCACCCCTGTGAAGAAGAATTAAAGCTCATGTATCATTGGGTAAAACCTACCATTGCTATTCCGGTTCACGGGGAGCATCAACACCTTCAAGCACATGCAAATATTGCTAAAGCGTGCGGTATTAAAAAGACCTATGTAGGGCAGAACGGTGATTTGTACAGGCTAGCGCCACAGCCAAGCATTCGCAGACAGGTTGTTCCAGTTGGTCGCATTCCTGTACAGCAAGCGTAAAATAAAAATATTGAAATAGCCCTAAGTGTATTTAGTCTGGCGCGCTTTTTGTAATTGTTCATATTGTACGCTTTGTGGAAATTAATTTTTATTTATCAATGCGATAGATGTGTCCTTCACGTTTTTAAAAACCTCATTTTAGAAGCTGCCCAAGTTTAAAACATTCTGTTACACTTGGGTTTATAATAAAAATTTAAAACGTGCGACCCATTTTTGATGAGATATTTCAACTATCTTTTACTGCTGGTTTTAGTTGTAAGCCTACAAGCGGTGGCCTCACCGCGACTGTCTAATCCCGTCTTTCAGTCTTTATCGACCAAAAATGGCCTTCCGCAAGATATCGTCAACGACATTGTTATAAACGAAGATGGCTTTGTGTGGATAGCCACAGAAGGTGGTTTGGTTCGTTGGGATGGAGTTAGAACTAAACGAATAGCAGGTCCAGACAATTCTCTTATCGACTCATCCATTTATCGACTTGCCCTTCAAGGTACTGAAGCGTTGTGGTTTAGCGTGTACGGCAGAGGAGTTTATTATCTCGATTTGGCCACTCAAGATGTGGTGCAATTAGAGCCAACGTACTACCACGACTTTGAAAGTTTTGTGCAACATGCGGAAACCTTTCATTGGCAAGATGACACGCACCTTATCATTGCACTGGCAGAAGAAGTGCATAAATTTAACACGCAAACTAAAACCCTTGAGCGAATAGCAAAGCTCCCTGAGCCGCTGTTGGGTGACAGCGAAAGCATCCGGGCGGCAATCACCGTTGAAGACACCTTACTGGTAGCCACTACATCGGGTGTGTACGTCAAAGATATCAACAATTTAGAGCAGCCTTTACGTCGACTTGATTACTTGGGTGATATTCCCGAAAACCTCGATAACGCCAATGCAAAGTTTCTACTTTTAGACGATAAGGACAGGGTGTGGATTTCAACGGTTTCGGGCGTATTTGTTGCTCAGAAACAAGACTTTCTCAAGCAGGTACAGGGCGAAAAAGAACATGTCTTTACACAGGTTCTATCTGACAGAAACGTGTGGACGTTGGTTCAGTACAAAGACGACGCTTTTTGGATGGGCACTAATAAAGGGCTATATCAGCTGAGTAAAAAAGCAGGTGGTTGGGAATACGAACACATCTTAGAACCGCATAACGGTTTCACCGAAATTTCAAACAAAAAAATTATCGCCATTGCCAAAGATGAATCTGACAACCTCTGGTTAAGTTCAGTCTATGCTGGTGCACTGTATTTCGGTGTGAAAAGTGCAGATATTTTTGCCATCCAGAATGAACGAGCAGGTGAGCCTAGCGTTTTGACCAGCCACGTGGTGTGGTCGTTTGCTGAGACTGAACCTAATAAAATATGGATAGGTACAGAAAACGGGCTTAATCACTATGATTTCACGACAAAAAAGTCTGAGAAGTATCTGTATTCAAAAAGTCAAAGAGCGATTATCGGCGAAGGCGCCGTAAACAAAATTGTTCCAACGCAAAGTGGCGAATTGTTTCTCAATACGTACAACGGAATACGGTTGTTTGATATGGAAACAGGGGAGGCTAATCGGCCAGAGGTATTAAAAGGTGGCGATGACACCGTATTTGATGCGTATGGCGCGGGAATGATGCTTTCAGATAAAGGGGATTTGTACTTTATTGGCAACGAAGGTTTTTTAAAGTATGACGTGGACAAAAAAGAAATTTCTTCTTTAGAGCTGGATCCTCGTGTTTTTGACATAAATTTTTCATTGGGTTTTTTGGGCCAGTCTCATTACCACAGTGATCGGTTATTTTTTGCTACCGAAGGTGGTTTGTGGTTAATCGATCCTGAGACGTTTCAGCATGAATTAGTCTATCGATTCTCAGAGCTACAGCGTGGCCGAGATCGCTCTATATCGTCGTGGGTTATCGACGATATGGGTGTGCTGTGGCTTGCATACAGTGGCGTAGGGTTGGTTGGTATAGACGCAGACACATTTGAGCCGTTGTACAACCTAAACGAATCGAATATTTTATTATCAAACATTGTTTACGGGCTGCAAAAAGACGAAGCAGGCAATATCTGGTTTAGTTCGCACAAAGGGTTACACAATTACAATCCGTCTACCGGCCAAATCAAGAACTTTATTTACGGACGAGAGCTAAGTGTTTCTGAGTTTAACCAGGGGGCTTCGCTTAAGCTTAAGGACGGTCGACTGGCCTACGGTTCGACGAGCGGTGCTGTGGTTTTCTCTGCATCGCAATTGGAAAGCCTGGAAGTTGGCAGAAGTTTGCTCAGTAAGCAAACTGCTATAACGGAAGTTGCCGTAGACAATAGGGTGCTTAATCAGCCGCTTAAAAACCTAAGTGGGCATCATTTCGATCTCGATTACGAAGATTATGGGTTAACAATCCATTTTTCGTCATTAGCGATGTCAGGCATAGGAAAAATAAAGTACTACTACAAGCTGTTGAATGGTGATCGCGTCGTCACAGAAGGCGTGACTGACGATGCAAAAATAACCTTTACCAATATAGAACCGGGTGACTACGTTTTTTCTGTTGCCCCTACGCCAGGTAGTTTCGACTATAACGTGCTTCCGGCTGAAATTACGCTTTATATGCCACATGCGCCTTTGCGTTCGCCGCTTGCATATACTATTTACGCAGCGCTCATCGTGAGTTTATTCGTAGCATATTTACTCTCCCGTCAACGCCAACTGTTTAGGTTACAAAAAGCTCAGCAGCAGGTAACGCTATTCAGTGACGCTTTTAGACAAACTCGAGACTGGGTTTTAATTTTTGATAAAGAAAAGCGTTTAGTTGCCGCGAACCCAGCTTTTGAACAGGTGTTCGGCTTTAATAATAAAGAGCCGTTACCCAAGCAGTTGGCACGACTTTATTTGCGTTATCCAACGTTGAATAGACACCTGTCTGGCAAATTACCGGAAATGCAGGGAGGGGATTTTTGGAAAGACGAGGCCGTGATCGATGGTGCTGATGGCAAGCGCTACGACGTGCTTATTGATATAACAGCGGTAAGTGGGGAAAGTAATACTGCAGAGCATTACCTGATTGTTATTTCCGACATCACAGAACAAAAAAATGCTGAGCGCAAACTTCTGAAAATCGCGACCTACGACAGCTTAACAGGCTTGGTCAACAGAACATTGCTGCTAGACAGACTGGAGCACGCTATTGGGCTTGCCCGTCATCATGAGCATCGTGTGGCGGTGATGTTTGTTGACTTGGATAGATTTAAAGGCATTAACGACTCACTTGGGCATGATTACGGTGACAAACTGCTGCGCATTGTAGCCAACCGAATGCGAAACCTTGTGGCTGAGTCGGGCACCGTTGCGCGATTGGGCGGCGATGAATTCGTTATTGTTGTTGAGGAAGTTAATGTCAGTGACGACTTGAGCTCATTCGTGGCACAAATCATTGAATCGGTAGAAACGCCTATATCGTTAGCAGAGGAAGTGCTTCGTGTTTCGTGCAGTATTGGTGTGGCGTTTTATCCCGAAGACGCCTCTGAGCCTGCTGAGCTTATCAAGCAGGCTGATGTGGCTATGTATACGGCGAAGAAGGACGCATTAAGCGGCTTTACCTACTTTACGAGAGACATGAATGAACGTGCCAAAACGCGTTTACAGCTTGAAAATAAAGTAAAGCGGGCCTATTCAGATGACTGTTTCTTCAATCACTACCAGCCAATTATAGATGCCAGAACCAATACCACTATTGGGGTTGAGTTACTGCTGCGAGGAAAACTGGATAACGAGCCTCTTTTCCCCGATCAGTTCATTCCGGTACTTGAAGAACTGAAGTACATAATAGAAGTTACACGACAGGCAATGCGAAGAGCGGCAGAGGATTTGTCGTCCTGGTATAGCCAAGGCTTCACGGGGTTTGTTTCTATTAACCTATCTGCACTTCACTTCAAAACCGAATTCGACTTAACTGGTGTGCTAACCCTGCTTGATGAGTTCAACCTACCCAAAGAAGCGTTTCGATTCGAGATTACCGAAGGCGTATTGATGGATGACAGTGATAATGCGTTAAGACAGATTAATCGGTTTGTGAAAGAAGGCTTTGTATTAGCCCTTGACGATTTTGGTACAGGTTACTCGTCTTTAAGCTATTTAAAGCGTTATCCGTTGTCGGTATTAAAAATCGACAAGAGCTTCGTTAACGAAATGGCGCCGGGTAATGCAAACGAAGCGCTGGTAACAACAACCATTACGTTAGCGAATAACTTGAATATGAGTTGTGTTGCGGAAGGCGTTGAAACAAAAGCGCAAGCGGAAGAATTGATTGGAAAAGCGTGTTATTTCCACCAGGGCTATTTCTACGCCAAGCCTTGTACCGCCGAGGAAGTTGCACCGCTGTTATTTAAAGCGTGGTAAAACGTCGATATTTACCGCGTTTTTCTAACAGATAAGACCATAAAGATTCAAAAGCCAAATCTATAAGAAAACTAAATTTAGCCTCTAAAGCCTTGTTATTCGTCGCATAGAATGTAAACGCTTGTTTAAAAAGCTTGTTTTTCAATAAAAAATAGGGCTTATTAGAAGTCTGTGAAATCATTGTAAAAATGAGCTACATTATAACAACATATGAGTGACTTATGCCGCTAGACATGACAGCAAACGCAAATACCACGGAAGTAATAACATCGCCATTAAGTATGTTGTACCACTGGGAACAGAGCCGTGGGAACGACGTATTTCTTACGCAGCCTATTAACGGTGAATACCACGACTACACATGGAAGCAAGTCGCCGAACAAGCCAGAAAAGTGGCAGCACGTTTACGTGAATTCGATTTCCCGCAAGGCAGCCGTATAGGTATCTTTTCAAAAAACTGTGCTGAGTGGTTTATCGCTGATCTGGGCATTATGATGGCAGGTCACGTGTCGGTACCTATTTTCTCAACAGCCGGTCCAGACACAGTCCAGTATGTATTGAAACATGCTGACGTACAGCTATTGTTCGTTGGAAAACTAGATAATACTGCGGAACAAGTTGCCTCTATTCCTTCAGAATATTTAACGGTTGCCTTTCCTTATCCAAACATTGCTACTAAGCAGCAATGGAAAGCGTTTATGGATATCGCGCCCATAACAGACTCGCCTGTACCTGATATGGATGATTTGATGACAATCATTTATACGTCTGGCAGTACTGGTCAGCCTAAAGGGGTGGTGCACAGTTACAATACGGCTTGTTGGGCAGCGCGTCGCTCGCTAGATCAATTGGGTATTAACCAAAACGATCGCACAATGAGCTACTTACCACTTGCGCATATTACAGAGCGTGTACTGGTCGAGCTTTCAAGCTACTACAGTGGTGGCAAAATTCACTTTGTAGAAGATTTAACTACCTTCCAACGGGATGTAGGTCACTGTCAGCCAACGCTATTTATTTCGGTACCGCGTTTATGGACAAAGTTTCAGATGGGCGTGTTAGCGAAAATGCCGCAGAAGAAACTGGATACGCTGCTTAAAATTCCAATTTTGAACAAAATTGTTGCGAAGAAAATTCGCGATGGCTTGGGCATTAATAACGCACGTTTGTGGGCAAGCGGTTCGGCGCCACTTGCACCAGCAGTCATTGAATGGTTCGCGAAAATTGGTATCTACATTTCTGAGGGATGGGGAATGACCGAGAACAGTGCTTATGGCACCGGCAGTGTACCTTTCCGTCATGATAAAATCGGCTGTATCGGCAAGCCATACGACGGCGTAGACATTCGCACGTCAGAAGAAGGTGAGATTCAAGTTAAGTCGCCGTGCAATATGCTGGAATACTACTTGGAACCACAAAAAACGGCTGAAGTCTTTACTGAGGATGGTTATCTGCGCACTGGCGATAAAGGGGTCATTGATGCTGATGGCTACGTTAAAATTACTGGTCGTTTAAAAGACATCTTTAAAACCGCGAAGGGTAAGTATGTTACGCCAGCGCCGATTGAAGCAAAATTCATGGAAAACCCTATTGTTGAGCAAGTGTGTGTAACGGGGACTAATTTGCCTCAACCTGTGGCTTTGCTAGTGCTTAGTGAAGAAGCGCAGAAAAAAGACAAAGCGGGCATTGAAGCAAGCCTTAAGAAAACATTCGAAGCCATCAACGCAAAACTGGAAAGCCATCAAGTTATGGATCGCGTTGTCATTATGAAAAACGAATGGAGCATCGAAAACGACTTGCTGACTCCGACGCTCAAAGTAAAGCGTCATGTTTTAGAAGACCGCTTTGTTGATATTATCCAAGGTAGCTATAGCGACAAATTAGTTTGGGTTGACGCGTAAAATCGTCGTTGAGTCCTTTGCTTTGGCAATAATTAAAAAAGCTCTGTCTATGACAGAGCTTTTTGTTATCGGAAGGAGACGCAATAAGCGTTGAAACTGTGTTGGGCTATAAGTACTACAGCGAGGCTAAATCGCGTTAAACGAAACGCACTGGTCGCTTTAAGAAGGGTAGCGAGAGCGTAACCCTTCATACACTAAGTCGCTAAACTCTGGCTTCGTTAAATCTAGGGCATCCATTACTTCTACCAGGTGCTCGTTGTCTTCACGACCTTCCCACACTTTTACGTAAGTGCCTTCTTTATAGCCGTTATCTTGGCGGAAAAAATTGAGTACATTTTTACCTACGTACTGACGATACAGTTCGTCAGCTGACATTTCACACTGGCTTACGATGAACATGAATAGTGGCACGCTAAAGCGTTTGGCGGCGCAAAGGCCCGTCATGAGCTCTAAATTATCAAGAAGCGACAGATTTGACGCGTCGTAGTCTTTGCCATCAAAAATCACTAAGGTGTTGCCACTTGCCAGTTCAGAAGCAATACTTTTTGCAGATTCAGCGATATCGCCTTTATATTCAATAATGCAGGCACTTAGTGCAAAGTGCCAGATATCCACCAATTCCATTTGAAGCTGTGGCAAGTCTTTTTGCTGTGCTTTCCACCATTTCCAGCCGTGATGCTCAATTGCTTCAACTGACTCTACCATTGCTGCACGTAAGTATCCGTAACCAGCATTCAGCCAGTCTGGGTTTACTTTGGCGTTCATTTTATCCTGAAGAGAAAGCATAGTGGCGAGTTGTTGCGCGGTTAACATTGTTGCTCCTGACCGTGAAATTGTGTTGCGTTTCGTAAAGGCGAAATTGTACTTGAATGACGCTTCGGGAGAAACTGCTAAATTTACGACGGCGAGAGTAAAGCGCTTTCTTTAATGTCTGCTTGCTTGTGGTGCACTTGCACCACGGTAAAACTATGACTTATTGGTCATGTTTTCTATTTTTGTTTAAGTTGTTGATATTTAAGGTTTAAAAAGTTGGCATTCAACCTGCAAAACATAAATCGTTAACAGTGCTGCTCAGTAGCGCTAACGTGAATGAGTGCCAGGCAACGCTTATTCACGTTGTTACTGAGTAGACCGTAAACCTTACCCATACAGATTTTTCGTGTCCTGAGGTCTGTGTGGGTTTTTTTTGTCTGAAAATCGCCCACACACGCTTCTTTGTACTCATTTACTGCGCCAGATCCCTCTATCACTTTGCTTAGAACTCTCCGGGTATTGATTTCGCCATGCCCCCAGTATTTGTTTTATTATCATAAGACATTTGCTTATCTAAATTTTGGAGAAATAACTTAACTACTGAGCCCAATGCGATACACTAAATTATAAGGTCGACGATACCTGTACAGTCTTTGCACAGTATCTAAAAGCACGTTCTACAAAGGATTTTTCGATTGCTTGCGCTATATCCCTCTAATAAATTAGAACACTTAAGTTTTCTTCTCACCACGCTTTTACGTCAGCAGCCCATGGGCGTATTTACGCCAGAAACCATCTTGGTTGAAAGCCCGGGAATGCAGCACTGGGTCAGCATGCAGCTTGCCACAGAACACGGCGTGGCAATGAATATTGATTACCCTTTACCAGTACGCTTTATGTGGAATACCGCACGTACCGTACTTGGACAGGACAAAGTACCCAAGCAATCTCCCTATCGTCGTGAAGTACTGACATGGCGAATCGACAATATTCTCCAAGATGGCTCGCTAATGAGCGCAGAAGCCTTCGAACAAGTTAACCGGTATTGGCAAAATGCGGGAAGTGAACAAGAGCAGGGGTTACAGCGCCTTCAGCTTGCTACCGCTCTGGCCGACGTGTACGAGCAATACTTGTTGTACCGCCCAGACTGGTTGTTTAAATGGGAAGCTAACGAACGCGCTGTATTTGATGACATGGAGATATGGCAAAGCGAAATTTGGCGCATATTGGTCAAAGAGCAGCCGTTGCATCCTGCACGTTTGCATCAAATGACGCTCGATGCGTTGGAAGCTGGTCATTTACCAAGCGAGCCAACGAACAAGTTGCCTGATCGTGTGATAGTGTTTGCTATTAATACTATGGCCCCACAGCTTATCGCATTTTTTGACGCCCTCGCGCAGCACATTGATATTCATATATTTCATTTAAATCCTAGCGTTAATTATTGGGGTGAAGCGAAAAGCAGTAGCGAACAGGCGAAATTATTGCGGTTAGAAGGACTTAAAAAATGGATGGAAGAAGATCAGTCAAACCCGCTGCTTGGCAACTTAGGTAAACAGGGCAGAGAGCTATTCAACTTACTCACTGAACTGGATACCTTTGAGATTAGTGCGTTTGATTCACCGGATTTTGAAGAAACAAACGGTAACGCTGGCGGCGACAATGCTCGTGGTCTACTCGAGTATATTCACAACGATATCTTGCAGGCCGCTCAACCGAAGCCACTTGCTCATGATTTAAGAGAAAAAGACGATAGCGTTACTATCATGTGTACCCATTCCGCACTTCGCGAAGTGCAGGTTTTACACGACCACTTGTTACACTGGTTATCTCAAGATAAAACGCGCACCCCATCTGATATTCTGGTGATGTGCCCGGCCATCGAAAACTACGCGCCATTTGTGGATGCTGTATTTCACAGAGTAGGCACAAAGGCTTTGGCTGGCAGGGGGCAGGTTAGGCTTCCGTGTACCATTGCAGATAGAAGCCCAATGGATGCAGAGCCGTTGATTGCGGCATTTATGGCGCTGTTACAACTGCCCGATAGCCGTTTTGGTGTGTCGGACATTATGGATTATTTGCAGTTAGATTCAGTGCAAAAGCGTTTCTCAGTGTCACAAGATGATATCGAGCAAATGGTGGTTTGGCTAAAACAAGCTCATATTCATTGGGGTCTTAATAGCGCCCATAAAACGGCCGTTTCAGAAGGTGTTGATCTAGACGATACCTATAGCTGGTGGTGGGGAATACGCCGATTACTTATGGGCATGCTTGCACCAGATAGTGAAGTCATTGTGAGTGACCTACTTACTATTCCCGACGTTGAAGGACAAAGTGCGCTTACGCTAGGCAAGCTTATTGACGTTGTGGCGCTGTTGGGTGAGTTTGCCCAAGTATTAACAGCCCCAAGGACGGCCGCGCAGTGGTCTAAAGCCTTAATATCGCTTAGAGATACGTGTTTTATGCCGATAAAAGAGCAGCAGCAAAGTTGGGATCTTATTGCCAAAGTTGCTGCCGATCTTGCTGCACGGTGCGAAGAGGCAGGTTATGAACACGAACTCACCCTTCGTCAGGTTCGCGACCTGCTACTCAATCGATTCTCGTCGCCAGATGCTGGTAACCACTTTATGACCGGTCAGGTTACGGTGTGTTCAATGCTGCCCATGCGAAGCATACCGTTTAAAAAAGTGTGCATTTTGGGCCTGAACGACAGTGAATTCCCCAGAAAATCAAGCCCACTTGGCCTCGATTTAATGGCAGGTGCTGGCCGCCAAATTGGTGACCGCTCACGGCGTTTGGAAGACAGGTATTTATTCCTAGAAGCCATTATTTCCACCAGAGACAGCTTATATTTAAGTTACCAAGGGAACGACGTTACCAATAACAGTGAGCGGCAACCCAGTCTAGTATTGGCTGAGTTCATGGATATGTTAACAAACAGCTACGCACTGGATTTATCAAAGTACAGCGTTAACGCGCCGCTACACCCGTTCAGTGAAGAGGGGTTCACGGGAACCTTGCCGAGCTACGAAACAGGGTGGTTACGGTTAGCTGACGCGTTACAAAAAACGAAATTAAATACCGATGAAGCAGATAATGAATCTGCCAACGATGCGGATACGGCGACGTTAGCGCCATCATCTGACGCACTATCAACGCAATCGCTTCGTTTATCAGGTATTCAAATTGCGAGAGCTTTCAAAGATCCGCTGGAGTATTTTTCCGTACAACGCCTTGGTGTGAATCTGTCTCAATCGTTTACGCTACTCGAGAACAGCGAGCCGTTTGAAACCAATGCGCTGCTGCGTTATCAGGTGCTCGACGCTATCTTTTCGTCTGCAGAGCGCGTTGCGCCAGAGAAAGATGATGTCACTTCGCTTTCCTATAGCGAAAAAGTGCTCACTTTTGCGTCGCTTAGAGGGGATATTCCCAATAACCCCGTTGCCAGAGATGAAGTTGACATGTGGAAAGAAGGGGCATTGGCATTAAGTCAGGCAATGGGCCCTCACGACGCGGAGCCTAAAAAAGCGCACTTTCAAGGCAAATACATCACCTTTACTTCATCGGCTTTATTAGGCAGTGACGCGCTAGTCGAGCTTTGTGCAGGCAAGATTGACGCACATCGCGCTTTGGGTTTCTTCATCTCACAATTAGTTTTTTCAAGTAGCGATGAAGAAACCATCTACAGCAACTATCCGCTGGATATCTATTCGTGTGCCTGGGAAAAGGGCGAAACCATTTTGAAAAAGCAGCGCTTCCCCGCTTACGACCGGGAAACTGCTGTGCGTTTACTTTTGTTTATTGAACAGCTTTATATGGCAGTTTACACGGCGCCGACACCTATTCATTTAAGTTTGTTCGGTACTTTTATGCCCGGAACCAGAAATTCAGACACTAAGCCTGTAGTGGAAAGCATAAAGCCTGAGATGATTACCGACATTCTGCATGCGTTACTAGAGAGTGCGGATGGGACTAGTGAAACCGACAAAGCGATACTTAGCCAAGTACAACATGCAATTGACGAGATGTGCCCGTTCACTGATAAAGACAACGCTGTAGCTAGCGAAACGACAAATGAAAAACATGAAAAAGCGAAACAGGCGGTGGATCAAGCCGCTGCACTTTTTAACACGATAGAGTTACAGCGAGCATTAACCGACTGGCAGCAAAGTAGCGGGCAGTTCAGCGCCGATATGGCAAGCAACCCTTACTTAAATTGGTTGTTTCCTCAGGGCGTGAGTTGGAATGATATACCGCATTTAAGTGCTTTTGTGCTGCTCGCCATGGTCAACAATGCGTCTCAGGAGGAGAAGCTATGAGTTACAACCCTACATCCTCTGATAACCCTATAGACGAACAATCTCAGCCGCAAACCGACGACCACAGCGGCACTGAAGCGCAATTACTCGATGTAGTCGCTATGCCGTTAAAAGGGCGCCACCTTATTGAGGCCAGCGCTGGTACAGGTAAAACCTTTAATATTACGCGCTTGTATCTGCGTCTATTGCTTGAAAAAAAGCTTACCGTCAAAGAAATATTGGTGATGACTTTCACCAAAGCCGCGACCGAAGAAATAAAGGGGCGTATTGCGGCAACACTAAGAGAAGCCCTCCTTATTTGGCAGCAAGCCAAAGATAACGGCAATGAAATAGACAGTGGCTGTGACCCGGTTTATCAGTATTTATTTAATAGCTGTGATATCGACGAGAGTTTGGCACTTTTAAAAGCGGCGCAGCTGGAGCTTGATGAAGCCTCGGTGTTTACTATTCACGGCTTTTGTCAGCATGTTATTACCCAATTAGCATTTAACAGCGGCTTTGCTATGTCGCTTAATTTGGGCAATGACACCAGCGACTTATACCTTGAAGCTGCCGAAGACTTCATTCGAAAAATTAGCAAAAGTGAGGACGAGTTTAGGCTACTGGCAGAGTCTGGCTGGCATACACCTGAAAAACTGCTGCGAGAGTTTAACGCCAGCATTAAAAGTACTCTGACCCCAATATTGCTTAGTGAAGAGGATATTGAGGCGGCGTGTAAAAAGCAGCTAGATGAAGCGCCGCACACGTCTTTAGCCTACGTGAAGTCTCTACTTCAAAGCGTAGAGGATAATGAAGGGCTATTGGTAGAACAGCTCATCAAAACACCGGCCCATAAAAAAGAGCGGCCTCAGGAATTGACTGCACTTAAAGCTTGGTTGCGTTCTTGCGTGGATGAACAAAGTTATTATCTTCCGCCGCCCGAAGCGGAAGCCTTTGTTAAAGGTAACCGATATGCGCGAAATTCATCTGGTGTAAAAGAGATCTTAACGCCTATAAAAGATTTTGCAGGGGCGCTTAAAAAAGCATTTAGTGAGAAAGACAAAGCGTTTGGTAAGGTGCCTGTATTCAAGCTGGTGGTTGAAGCTATTTCGTTCATCAAATCCCGCGTTGAAAAGCAGAAAAAACAGCTTGGCGTTATCGACTTCGACGATCTTATTCGCATGCTCGCCGACGAAGTGGTGAAGCCGAACAATACCCTAGTGCCTGAGCTTCGCAAAAAATTTCCCGTAGCGCTTATCGACGAATTTCAAGATACCGATGCAAAGCAGTACGCGATTTTAGACGCAGTTTATCCTAATCTTGAGAATGCTAACGAAAGTGCGTTATTAATGATAGGTGACCCCAAGCAGGCGATTTATCGCTTTCGCGGTGGCGATATTTTTACCTATTTAAAAGCGGGTAGGCAGGCAGATTACCGCTGGGTGATGAATACCAACTGGCGCTCGGTAGAGGGAATGGTTAAGGCCTATAATCGGTTATTTTATGGTGCGCCTGTGGCATCAAATAAACCCACCGACGTGTTTGGCTTTGACATCAAATACAACCCAGTCGAATTTACGCCTAAAGCGGCCGCGGCAAAAACGCCACTTATCGATCCTGCCGAACAAGACAATGTAATGAAAAGTGCTGTAATGAAGAGCGGTGTAATGGAAAGTGCTGTAACGAAACGCAGCGCAATGAACTACGTTAGCATGTGTTTGGACGACAAAGAAAACGCCCACATTATGCGCCGCAAAATGGCTCAATGGATTGCGCAGGAGATTTACCGCTTATTGAACGAAGCGCACTTCCAAACCGCCAATGGTGGCACTGCGCCGGTGAAGCCTCAGGATATCGCTATCTTGGTGAAAGACAGGACCGAAGCTGGCGCTATCAAAAGTGTACTGCAGCAAAAAGGCTTGGCATGTGTTTATTTAAGCGATCGCAGTAACTTATTTGCCAGTGCCGAAGCCAAAGATGTACTGCGGTTACTCAACGGTATTTGGCATGCTAACGACACCAGTAAAGTGGCGTCGAGCTTGGCGTCACCGCTTTGGGGTTATAGTGCCCAATCACTTATTGAACTGTTGTACCATGAAGATGACGCGCAGTGGGATGCGGCTATCGACAAGGTATTGTCGCTGCGCGATATGTGGCTGCAAAAAGGGTGCATGAGTGTGCTGCTGTATTTAATGCAAGATAGCTATCAACCTCATGCTGACAGCGTGGAACGCGCCCTTACTAACTATCAACACCTAGCCGAAGTGCTGGAAAAAGCTAGCACTACTCACCAGCGCCCAGAGCAGCTACTCGACTGGTTGAATAAGCAAATTCATAAGCCTGAAAGCGATGAAGAGCTTACTTTGCGCCTTGAAAGTGACAGCCAACTTATTCGACTTATTACTCAGCACGGCTCGAAAGGGCTAGAGTACCCCATCGTGTTTGTTCCTTTTGCCACCGGCTACAGAGACGCCGCTAAAAACGGCAACACTACGTCGCAAATATTTACTTATTACGACGAAGAAAAACAAGATTTGCAAATGCAGCTTGGACAGACGCCACAGGCGATAGCTCGCGTTCAAAGTGAGAGTGAAGCGGAAGACATGCGACTGGCCTATGTGGCGGTAACACGAGCTGCCCATCGCTGTTACATGGGCGTTGTACCGCTGACTAACAATGAAAGAAGCGCATTAGCACGAGCACTTGGTGTAGGCGGCGATGGCAGCAACAACGATTGGTCGAGTGTGTTAAACCGCGTTGCTGATGAAGATGCGTCCCATGCCAGCCATATCGACGGTGATGAGTTTGAGGAAGTGTATAATGGCTTTGAACAAGAAGATGAGTTACCTCAGCTAACCGCGTTGCAATTTACCGGCACGGCAAGCGAAGAATGGCGACTGTATTCATTCTCAGCAATGAGCCGTTTAACCACGGTTGGTGCTAACCAAAGCGTTGAAACAGGCACAGCAGCAGAGTCCGGCGCAATAACAGAGCCCTTGGGTCAAACCCTTCCTAGTGTGCCCGTACTTCAAACCATTCGAGATGAGGAAGTGTATGCAAGCGACACCCTCATGGGTGAGATGGGCTCAATTGATGCAGACATCAATTCCTCGGCAGCTGTTGAAAGTACGGTAAGTAAAAATGATCTGCGTTTTACCCTAGAGAAAGGTGCGAGCGCAGGTAATTTACTTCACGATATTCTAGAGCACAGTGACTTTAGTGCGCCCGATTGGGAAGAAACGGGTAAGGAACTGGTTAACCGCTTCGGGTTAGATGAAAAGCGAACGCCGCTACTCTATGAATGGTTAGAAGAAGCGCTACAGACGCCTCTGTATCCCAATATGCAGCTAAGTATGAGTGATTTGCCCTTAGCGCAAACCCTGCGCGAAGCCGAATTCTATTTTCCAATGAACGACACGCAATGGACTCAGCTTCGTGAAGTACTCGCGACTCATCGAAAAAACGTGGCTGACGTTATTGGTGGTGAAGTGGAAACAGCGCCACAACTAATTACTGCAAAATTACAGGGAATGATGCACGGGTTTATTGACTTGATTTTTGAGCATGACGGTCAGTTTTATGTGGCAGACTACAAGTCAACCTGGCTTGGCGATACTCTAGATAGCTACACGCCAACAGCGCTGTTTCATAACAACCAGCATCACCTTTACGACCTTCAGTACTTAATTTACTGCTTGGCGCTACATCGCTATTTAAAGAATACGCTGCCCAACTACGACCCAGATGTGCATTTCGGTGGGGTGTATTACCTGTATTTACGCGGCATGCACCCAGAAAACGAGCGCGGAGAAGGGGTATTTTATACTGATATTCCATCGTCTGTACTCAACCGATTAGACGGGATATTTGCGAGCAGAGACGATGCCCAGCAAGGCGATAGTTCTTCGAATGCTGGCAGCTCTCACCAGCCATTGGAACAAACGTCTTTGGGTCAGCAGCAGTTTAGTTTCGATGACGAGTAGTCAACATCATAGAGGCTAAAGCAAAGGAAATTAATGAAAAGCAATCAACACTCTGTACCGTCATTTTTTGATAACTTGTTTGGCATCGAAGCTATCGACAAATTTGTCGCAAAAGAATTTGGCTTTATTGATGAACTGGAACAAGAAGAACAGTTTATTTGGGCTGGGGTCTTGGCATATCTGTCGTATATGCAGCGTAATGGCCACAGCTGTATCTATATTAAAGACATAGCGGGTACGACGCTTTTTAAAGAGGTAGTCGCAGAACAAGAGGCGGCCTTGGCGGTCGAAGCAAATGAGTATAGTGGTAACAAGGCGGCGGCTGCTTCACTGACGCTGGTTGAACAAACCGAGCAGGAAAAAGCGCCCAAAGCAGGTGTTGACGTGCCACAACTAACACCGTTACTTAGAATTATAAAAAGCGCGCTGGTTAACGAGCAGGTGGCTCAACTATTTGTCTACAGCAACGGCAAGCTGTACAGCCGTCGCTACTATGAGTTTGAACAAGAAGTTGCGCGCAATGTGGTAAAACGAGCTGCGCTTACACCGTTAAGTGATGACGCAAGCGAAAAAGTAAAGCAACTTTGGCCAGCAATCTTTCCTACCGAAACAACCGATCGGCAAGATTGGCAGCAAATAGCGGTGGCGAAAAGCCTAATGCAGCGCTTTTGCGTTATAAACGGTGGGCCAGGAACAGGTAAAACCTATACTGTATTGCGCTTATTACTGGCGCTACAGGCTTGCGATGAAAACTTAAAAATTGTGCTGGCAGCGCCTACAGGTAAAGCGCAACAGCGTATGACCGAATCTATCATGAACAGCATAGACGGGCTTCGCGGCAAGTTGGACGACACAGTGCTTAACAACGTGCCTACCGATGCTGTGACGCTACATAGATTACTAGGATTGCGCGAGCACGGTGTATCGACTAAGTTCAATCAGCACAACCAATTGGCAGCAGATGTACTCATTGTCGATGAAGCAAGTATGGTCGACTTAGCGCTAATGACACGTATAGTACGAGCATTGCCAGACCATGCACGGCTCTACTTTATCGGTGATGCCGACCAGCTTCCTGCGGTTGAGCTTGGCAATGTGTTAGAGCAGCTAGTTAGTACCGAGGCAGCAAGTTTTGACGAAAAT
Source organism: Alteromonas sp. DY56-G5 (assembly GCF_041414725.1). Lineage (NCBI taxonomy): Bacteria > Pseudomonadati > Pseudomonadota > Gammaproteobacteria > Alteromonadales > Alteromonadaceae > Alteromonas > Alteromonas sp. DY56-G5. The sequence continues at coordinate 55,852 of NZ_JANHZQ010000033.1, forward strand.
GCGAATGTGCCAAATGGTACAAATAGCTTGAACAGCAATGACAACGCGTTTTCTTTAGGTGGCGTGCCATCGTTAATGCGTCAGCACATCGCTACGCTGTGCCCGCATTTACCCCTGTTACCTGTTGATGAGCAGGCAAAAAGCTATGTAGCAACTCTGCAAGCACCTCAGCGCTTCAAGGGGCAGGTGGCAAAAGTTGCAACGGCCATACAGCGGGGTGATGCAAGCGGTGCACTTGCCGCTATTACCGACAAGGCTAGTGACAATGATGAAACTGCTGGCCTCAATTCAAATATCGATTCAACTCTTGTTTCAAAGACTGCATCACGCCTACAATCTGGCGTTCACCTATGGCCAGAGTACCAGGTGAGCGGCCGTGATTTACACCAGTTGGCCAAAGAAAGCTTTTTGCCTATTTTTGATGCTGGCAGTGCCGAAGAAGCGCTTAATCGCCTGAATGTGGTTAGGTGGCTAACCCCAGTCCGCAAAGGCGGAATGGGCGTAGAAGGCCTGAATAATTTGGTGTTCGATGCTATCAAGCACAAAATCAGAAAGCGGGAAGGTCATTTCTATCAAGGTCAGCCCATTATGATTGTCAAGAATCATCATCCTCAGCGACTATCAAACGGTGAGGTTGGTGTAATCTGGCCTGACAGCAAAGGAAAGCTCTATGCGTGGTTTTACCAGGATAGCCAAGCTTCAGGTCAAAACGGTTCAAGTCAGAAAGCTTTGGCAAATGCAGGAGACAGTGCTGACAATACGCTAGAGCAAAAACAAGCGTTGCGCAGCATATCGCTATCAAGAGTACCGCAGTTTGAAACCGTGTATGCCATGACCATACATAAATCTCAGGGCTCTGAATTTAATCATGTTGTGCTTATTTTACCTAAGCCTGATAGCGAAAAAGCCGCCAATTTATTTCATCGAGGCCTAGTGTACACAGGGTTAACCCGTGCTAAAGACGGCTGCTTAATTATTTCTGACAACGCAACATTTACCCACATGGTTCAACGGGTGCATAAGCGTTATTCCGGGCTTTCTGAGGCAATAAGCTTGCAACTAGAGAGCACATCAAACGCCACCCCAGAGATTGAATAGAAATAAATGTACTCTGACCCCAAAATTTTGGGGTCAGAGTCTGAGGGATCCCCACGAATTTAATTCCATGTGCTTCCGGCCCATGCACTGTCTACTATGGAGCT